>CAZYUN010000033.1:0-8306 GCA_964650755.1 uncultured Gammaproteobacteria bacterium | reverse complement strand
CAGAACTCATTGCTGAAATAAAAGACATTAAAATTAATCTTCAAGAACTATTAACTCAAGACAAAGATGCCTACAAACAATCTCAGCTAACTGAGTGGGTTAATGATCTGCCTGATAATATTGGGGACTTTAAATTAACTAAAGAGCAATTAGAAAACCTCAAGTCCCGTATTGAACAAGGAGAAATTCCAATTTTTATGCCTGGACGCTTAGCTCAACTCAATGGGTTGTCTGATGCTATTAACCAACTCAAGCCGGAGTGGATCAAGGATGGTCAGAAACAAAACTTAGTTGAAGCTGTTCAGCGTTGGGATTATATGGACCAACTAATCCCGATTATGATTCAGATAGCCGAGAAAGTGGTCGGTGACAAAATTATGACAACCCAAGAAATCGAAAAGATTGATACTGATATTAGTGAAATGTTTATTTTTGGTATTGAGGGTTATAAAGAACTCGTTAAATTAATCGTTTCTATACCCGAACATCCATATGTATTTACCACTAAACCAAGTCAAAAGAATGAGAGATGTGCCACAAACAATGAAGCTTCTACTCAAAGAGAGGAATTAAAGAAAATACAAAAAAATAATCCAAATATAAATATCGGATCCATAAGTATTGGAGAGTATCTTGCTATGCAAAATCGTTTTACTAACAGATTGAAGAAAACAGCAACTAGCTCACTTAAAGAACTCTCTCCTCTTGATGGTCCCAGTCCTTATTATAATTATACTCGTATTATTGATATACCTATTCCGAGGGAGGGTGGTACACTTGATTGTTTTTATGATTCTAAACCTCAGTTATGTTTAGTATATGGCCCACCATACGATTCTGATGCCGCTGGTTTCCGCCTCTCAGTTAGGATTTAATTAAATTAGATTTATTATGAAACATCGCTTTTATTTATCAGCCGATCACTTTATTGATGATTATATTAATGTTTTTGAGTTAGAAATAATCAAACAAATTATCAATGTTTTGCGAGCCAAACATGGCGACAAATTCGTTTTTTTTAATGGTGACGGTTTTGATTATTTAGGGCAATTGATTGAGAGCAACAAAAAATCTTTAAAATTTTTGATTATTGATAAAAAAATCAATCAACGTTTGCCAAAGAATAAAGTTATTCTTTATCCTTCCCTTTTAAAATCCGATAAGTTTGAGTGGATCATACAAAAATCAGTTGAGTTGGGTGTTACCGAATTAGTGCCGGTGGTTTCTAATCGCTGTGTCGTGAAAAATATCAGCCCCGCCAAGCTTGAGCGATATCAACAAATCATTAAAGAATCAGCCGAGCAATGTGGCGCTTCAACCCTGCCATTAATTCATCCCCCAAAAGATTTTAATGGTATTGTGACTGAATTAAAAAAAGTTTCAGATTTAAAATTAATTGCTTGGGAAGAAATTACAACACCATTAATTAATGATTTTAAAGGGTCTACAACTCATCTTTTTATCGGGCCAGAGGGGGGTTATGAAAGTGAAGAAATAAATCTAGCCCAAGCCAATGGTTTTGTAGCGGTTTCTTTGGGTAGCAGGATTTTGCGAGCCGAAACTGCCTCAATCGCTTCTTTGTCTGTTTTGTTATTGTCTTAGGATTGACAATATTTGTTAATCAAGTTAAAATGCTTATAATAATTTAGAAATAATTATTTTTTATGGAACAGGAACAATTGGATTTTTTTAAATCAATGTTAGAAAATAAAAAAGCGGAAATTATCAAACAATTAGATGAAATCGGCACTAAGGCGGAAGGCGCCGAGATTAATTTTAATGCTGATTTTCCGGACTATGGACAAACTCAATCAATTGAAGATAACGCTACTGAGGTTAGCGATTATACTGTTAATTTGTCTTTGGAAAGAGAGTTGGAGGCGAATTTGCGTGATGTAGAGAGTGCTCTTAAAAATATTGAAGCGGGCAAATATGGCTTATGTAAATATTGCGGTCAAGAAATCGGTTCTGAAAGATTGAAAATTCGTCCCGAATCAACCTCTTGCGTTGCTTGTAAAAAATCACTGAAAAACTCAGCTTAGATTATGTTTTTTAATCTCAAAAATCCGACCGCCATTTTGCTTCCGGTCGGATTTTTTGTATTAGATCTTTTTTTAAAGCAGTTGGCTTTGCGAGGATTTTTTTTAGAGATAATTTCGGGATTATTTTCTTTTCATCTTTCTCTTAATTCCGGCATCGCTTTTTCTTGGCCGGTACCGCGACTACTGGTGATTATTTTATCTGTTTTAATGTTGATGTTTTTGATTGTTTTGACTTGGCGAAGTCGTTTTTATTGGATTAGTTTTTTAGGTTTTAATTTGATTATTTTTGGTGCTTTTTCTAATTTATTGGATCGCTTGTGGAATTCGGCTGTGATTGATTATTTTGATTTAGCTTTTTTTAGTATTTTCAATCTTGCTGACGGAATGATTGTAGCCGGTTGTTTGATATTATTAAGTTTGAAATCAAATAGTTGTTTGTGGTATAATAAAACTAATGAATCTCAAAAAAATAACAAAAATGAAGTTTAATAAATTGTTTTTAATTTTCTTGTTGGTTGTTGCCGGTTTTTTATTAACTCCGGTTTTTGTTTTTGCTTATTCTATAGAAAGCATTAATGGCGTAGAAATTTTAAACGATTTTGCCATTGGCCCCGCCAAAGTTGAATTGGAATTGTCAGCCGGACAAGCAACACAAAAAAATCTTCAAATTATCAATCGTTCAGGACGTGATTTGTTGTTTAGAATTTCACTTGAAGATTTTGAGGCCTCTGAAAAACCAACTGAACCGTTAAAATTTTTAGATAATCAAAGTGGGCAATTTTCTTTAAAAGATTATTTATTGCCAGAAATTAACGAGTTTTCTCTAAAACATGGTGAAAAAATAACTCTACCCATTAACATTGGGTTGCCTGAAAACATTTTGCCCGGAGCTTATTATGGGGCGGTTTTTGTCAGTACTGAAAATATTGGCGATAATTCTGATTTAGCTATTAAAAACTCTTTAAGAATACCGGCTTTATTTTTTGTCAGGGTTTCGGGTGATGTTTTGACTGAAGGCGTACTGGAAAATTTTTATAGTTATGATTTTTGGCATTTTGAAAAACCAGCTCATTTTGATTTTTCTTTTAGAAACAAAGGTAATATTTATCTGAATCCCTCAGGATCAATCAGTGTCTATAATTTATTGGGCAAAAAAATAGATACTTTAGAGATTCCGCCTTATTTTGTTTTGCCCGGTTCGGTTCGTCAGCAGAGTTTTAATTGGCAAGGCCAATGGCCCGGATTTTATAAAATGAACTTAGAATTGTCTCGTGGTTATGCTGATGCCAAAGATCAAAAATCTATTTGGGTGGCGGTTTTGCCTTGGAAATTCTTGATTTTATTCACTTCTTTGATTATTATTGCTGTTTTTCTTTTTATTCGTCTAAAAAAAACAAAAAAATATGAATAAGTTTTTTAGTTTATTTTTGTTAGCCGGTTTGTTAGTTTCTTGGCCGGTTTGGAGTGCCGTGATGACTTCTACCAATTATCAGATTGAACGTGATTCTATTAATTTTGGTGGTGGATTATCAACCTCAACTTCTTATTTTTCAGAATCAACTTTCGGGCAAGCGGGAGTTGGTTATTCAACTAGTTCTAATTATGGCAATCAAGCCGGTTATCAGCAATTAGATACTGAGGCCTGGTTATCACTTAGCGTTAATTCTAATTTAACTTTATCACCGACCATCAACTTGGCTTTAGGTGGTTCGGCTTTAGCTAGTGGTTCGTTTTTGGTGACGACCAACAACTCTGCCGGTTATACGCTTCAATTAAAAGCTCAAGCTTCACCGGCTTTATTTTCTTCTTCCGCCTCTTTTGATGATTATTCACCCTCAGCCGGAGCCGATTATGATTGGTCTTTGAATAATGATGAAAGCAAATTCGGATTTTCTCCTGAAGGTTCGGATTTAGTTGATTTATATAAAGATGATGGTTCAAGCTGTAATGTTGTTGCTGGTAGTGATGCTGCCAACAAATGCTGGAATGGTTTTTCTACTTCTTATCAGACCATTGCTCAAACGGCCGGTCCCAATAGTCCCGCTGGTTCAGCAACAGTTTTGAAATTACGAGCTGAAGCCGGCTCTGCTAATACTTTAGTCAATTATCCCGGCTCTTATTCGGCAACCATTGTCGTAACAGCTTTTACCAATTAAAATTATGAAACAAAATAATAATTTTTTGCTTTGGGTTTTGTCGGTATTTTTTGTTTTTTTGATTCCAATTTTGTTGTTGGCAGCTGATTTTGGCGTTGGAGTTGATTTATATTATTGCGATAATGATGGTGTTTGTGATAGTAATGAAACTCTTGCTACTTGTCCCAATGATTGTACTGAGGGCGGTGGACCGATTCAACCGGCTTTGATTATTTCTTCTACCACAGTTTTTAATATTACTTCCAGTAGCGCCAGCATCGGCTGGCAAACCAGTAATTTGGCTCGTTGCCAGTTATTGTGGGGATTAGATACTAGTTATCAAATCCCACCAATTTTAGAGTCCGATAATTTTTTAATTCATCAACAGCAGTTAGTCAACTTAACGGCTAGCACCACTTATCATTTTAGAATTACTTGTCAGGACATTCATAATAGTTCAGCTCAAACCGCAGATAATCAGTTTATGACTTTAGGTGAAGATGTTGAGGAGGATTTGCCACCGGCTAATGTTAGTGACTTGCGCATAGTAGCCGATGATCAAAAACTTTCTTTGTTTTGGAAAAATCCGGCCGACACTGATTTGGATTATATTTTAATTAGACGCTCAACTAATTATTATCCTGATTTTGATGAGGGCACTGTTGTTTATCAAGGTTTGGGTGATTTATCTGGAGCCGAGAGAACTTTTGTTGATCTTAATTTAATCAATGATACAACTTATTATTATACTTTATTTGCCTATGATCTTGGCGGTAATCGTTCTAGTGGTGCCGGTATTTTTGGCCGTCCTTTTTTAGAAGAAGAAGAGGCAACGACAACTCCACCACTACCAACCTCCACCCCACCCCTTCCGACTTCAACTCCGCCTTATACCACTACCACCCCACCCTATTCTACAACCACTCCGCCGACAATTCCGACTTCTACTGTTCCCTTTGTTTTTATAGCTTCTTTTTATCAAGATGGTTTGATGTTACCGCTTGATAACAATAATTCATTTGTTGCTTTGGCTGACAAATCAATTGAAGTTTTCTTATCTGCCGAAAGATTTCCTGATAATGTTGATAAAGCGGTTTGGCATATTTATACTGACACGGGGTTGATCACTTATTTGTTCGCTTATAATCAGACCGAAAGAAATTATAGTTTATTGGCCCCAGCTTTTAATCGTTCCGGAGATTTTTTCTGGTCAATTGTTTTTTTAGATAGTAATAACTCCAATTTGGGAGTTTTTAGCGGTAAAATGACACTCAAAGAGAGTGAAAAACAAATAGAGATTCCCATAATTAGTGATTTAACTGATAGATTGTTGGCTCCAGTTCAAGCTTTATATAAAAATATTCAAGAAGTAGCTGATACGGCCGAAGCTCGCTCGGCTGTTGGTGCTAGTATTGCTTTGTCGGCTATTAATATTGCTATGGGTGTGCCTTGGTGGAATTGGTGGTATTTGTTGCAACTGCTATTTACTCAACCATTGCAATTATTGCTCAGGCGTAGGGGTTGGGGCACTGTTTATAACGCTATTACTAAAAAACCGGTTGATTTGGCGGTTGTTCGCTTGTATGATGCTTCTTCTAATGCCCTAATTGCTTCTCGTGTTACTGACAATTATGGACGGTATATTTTCTTGGTTGATCCTGGTCAGTATTATCTAAAAGTTGAGAAGCCGGAATTTGAGTTTCCCTCTGATCTTTTAAAGAGAGTTAAAGATGACGGAAGTTATTTTGGTTTGTATTATGGCGATTCTATTCGGGTTACTGGTGATCGCCGTTCGGTGATCGTTGCCAATATTCCACTTGATCCGGCTGTCAGTGATTTATCAGATAAAGAAATCATGAAACGCTTTTCTAAACAGCGCTGGGTTAGACGTTTGTCTTGGGCTGGCCCAATCTTGTCTATTGTTTATTTGATTGTTTTGCCTTCTTGGCTGTCTTTGTCGTTTGTGGTTTTGCACTTTTCTTTGTTGTGGTTCTTTCATCGTTTAATACAAAACAAATTGGGCAGTTATTGGGGTAAGATTTATGATCAGGATTCAAAAAAGCCGGTTGGAAAAGCAGTGACTAGAATTTTTTCTTCAGAATACGGCAGAATGTTGGAGTTTTATGTTACTGATCGTAAGGGTCGTTATGGCTTTTTGGTTGATAATAACAAATACTATGTTACTGCTGATAAACCCGGTTATCAAACTTCAAAAACCAATATTATTGACTTAAGTTCTGCTAAAGAACAAAAAATTATCGTCAAGGATTTGCCACTAAAAAAAGATGCCATATCAAATGTTGATGGCTCTTCCGATAGTAGTGATGATCTCGGGGTTGGTGGTAGTAGTGATACCGAATCTAATTCAGAAAATCAAAAAATTAATTCGCAAGAACCGGTTGATTCTGTTAGTCGTCAAGAGGTTGATTTGGTGAGTAACGATTCAGATTCAGTAATAGTTAATAATAATGACAGTATTCCGTCATCAGAAAATTTAGTTTCAGATAATATATCTCAGCCGATTGAATCACCTCAGGTTGAGGTTAATTCTAAAAATAATTCTAATCCGATCGATGCCTTTTATTTAAATGACGGTCTTGATGATTTGGATCTCGGCTCTTTAGACGAGGTGCGTGAAGCGGTTGGGATTGAGCCAGAAACCGACGCCCAAGCTAAAAAACAAGATTTAGATCAATAATAGTAGTTTAAAATATTTATCATTAAAGCAATCCGCCGGGCGGGTTGTTTTAATAAAAATAATTTGTTATTATATATAAACTAATTATTAATAATTTTTATTTTATGTCTGAATTAATTTTTAACGACGCTAATTTTGAAAGCGAAGTTCTTGGCAGTGATATGCCGGTTTTAGTGGATTTTTTTGCTACTTGGTGTGGTCCTTGCAGAATGCAGGGCCCGATTGTTGAAGAATTAGCCAATGAAATGTCGGGTAAGGCCAAAGTTGGAAAATTAGATGTTGATGGCGCTCCGCAGACCGCTCAAAAATATCAAGTAATGTCTATCCCAACTTTGTTAGTTTTTAAGAGCGGTGAATTAAAGGCAACTTTAGTCGGCTTACAAACTAAAGAATCCCTCAAAGCCGAATTAGAAAAATGGATTTAAATCTAATATGCGTTATCAATTAATAATTATCGGTTCCGGCCCCGCCGGATTGACTGCCTCGCTTTATGCCGGTCGCCGAGAATTAAAAACTTTAGTTATTGGCAAAGCTACCGGTGGACAAATGGGAATTGCTCACGAAATTGAAAATTGGCCGGGTGATGAAATTATTGCCGGTTTTGAGTTGGCCGACAAAATGAAAAAACAAGCGACCAAGTGGGGTGCTGAATTCGTTTCGGGTGAGGTTTTGTCTTTAAATGAAACTGACGGTATTTTTTTTGTTACAACAGAAACCGAAACCTATGAGGCAGAAGCGGTTATATTAGCTTTTGGTTTGACTCCGAGAAATTTGGAAGTAACCGGAGAAAAGGAATTGATTGGTAAAGGTGTTTCTTATTGTGCTACTTGCGATGGACCATTCTTTAAAAATAAAACAGTAGCCGTAGTGGGTGATGGTAATTCGGCTTTAGAGGCATCAGAGTATCTCTCAAAATTAGCATCTAAAGTTTATTTAATAACTAAACATCAAGAATTAAAGGGTGAAAATGCTTTGATTAATTCTTTAAAAAAATTAGATAATCTTGAAATTTTTTGTTGTCAGAAAATTGAAAAAATTAACGGAAAAGAAAAAGTTGAGAGTTTGTCTTTAGTAGATACTGTTTCAGGAGAAACAAAAGAATTACCAATTGATGGCTTGTTTGTGGAAATTGGCTATAGTCCGGCGACTAGTTGGTTGTCTGGTTTTGTTGATCTCAACGAACGTGGTGAAATTATCACTGATAAATTGACTCAAACCAATCGTTTAGGTGTTTTTGGTGCTGGCGATTGTACGGATGTCGGTCACAAGCAAATAGTTATTGCTTCAGGTGAGGGTGCTAAATCCGCTTTATCGGCCTATAAGTTTTTGGTTTCTAAAAATGGTGGCGTTGCTATTCCTGATTGGGGTGGAAAAAAGTAATATCTCTTAATTTTTCTTTTACAAATATATATGCATGTTCTTGAATTTTTT
>CAZYUN010000032.1:0-8376 GCA_964650755.1 uncultured Gammaproteobacteria bacterium | reverse complement strand
AAAAAGAGGAGTGCCGACAATCACCAACCAAGACCACAAATCAATCAAACGATATGCAAAAAATAACAGCGCTTTTAGAGAAAAAGCGCGAGCAAAAGTGATTATTTTGTCTATTTTTGTATTGATATTTTTTATATATGAATATTTTTATTATACAACTTAAAGACAATAAAATCAAGCATCGGAAACAACTAAACGAGAAACAAAAAAAATAATAAAAGTATCCACAAATTTAACTCTTGACTTTTTTAAAAATAGTTATAAAATAATAAGTAAGGTAATTAGCACTCAACAATTAAGAGTGCTAATAAACTCAAAAAAATCAATAAAATTAGATAATAAATAATCAAAAAAATATGAGCATCAAACCTTTAGGCAACCGAGTTTTAGTTAAACCGGTACAAGAAGAAGAGGTCACTAAAGCCGGTATTATTTTACCGGAAACAGCCAAAGAAAAAAAAGCTGAGGGCGAGATTATAGCCATCGGTAATGGAGAAAAAATAGAAAAATTTAATCTAAAAATCGGACAAAGAGTTTTGTTTGGAAAATATGCTGGCGACGAATTAAAAATCGATGATCAGGATTACAAAATTATCGGCCACGATGATTTGTTGGCAGTAATTGAATAGAATAAAAAAATAAATAACTATAAACTAATATGGCTAAACAGATATTATTTAATGAAGATGCTCGCATCAAACTGAAAGCCGGCGTGGACAAATTGGCCAATGCCGTCAAAGTAACTATCGGACCAAAAGGTAGAAATGTAGTTTTGGATAAAGGGTATGGCGCTCCCCAAATCGTCAATGACGGTGTCACTATTGCCAAAGAAATCGACTTAGAAGATAGATTTGAAAATATGGGGGCGGAGTTGATTAAAGAGGTAGCCAGCAAGACCAATGATGTAGCTGGCGATGGAACAACTACTGCTACCGTTTTAGCTCAAGCCATCGTCAATGAGGGCCTTAAAAATGTTGCCGCCGGAGCTAATCCAATTATTTTGCGTCATGGCATAGAAAAGGGCGTTAAAGCGTTGGTTGAGGAATTGAAAAGAATCAGTAAACCGATTTCTTCTCGCGAAGAAAAAAAACAAGTCGCCTCAATTTCTGCTAATGACGAAATTATTGGTGATATTATTGCTGAAGTTTTAGAGGAGGTTGGTAATGAGGGTGTGGTTACTGTTGAAGAAGGACAATCTTTCGGAGTTGAAAAAGAAATCGTCAAGGGTATGCAATTTGATAAGGGCTATGTCTCCCCTTATATGATCACCAACACTGAACGAATGGAGGCCGAATATTCTGATGTTCCGGTTTTAATTACCGACAAGAAAATTTCTTCTTTACAAACAATTTTGCCATTACTAGAAAAATTAGCACAAAATGGCAGAAAAGAATTAGTTATTATCGCTGAAGATGTTGATGGCGAAGCCCTTACTACGCTGGTCTTAAACAAATTACGTGGTGCTTTTAATGTTTTGGCGATTAAAGCACCTGGATTTGGCGACAGACGCAAAGAAATGTTAAATGATATTGCTATCTTAACCGGCGCAAAAGTAATTACTGAAGAATTAGGATTAAAATTAGAAAATTCTGATTTGTCGGATTTAGGAAGCGCCGGAAAAATCATCGCCACCAAAGAATCAACCACTATTGTTGATGGTCGAGGCGACAAACAAGAATTAGAGAAAAGAATTTCACAAATCAACAAAGAAATAGAATTATCTGATTCTGATTTTGATAAAGAAAAACTAAAAGAACGCTTAGCTAAATTGTCTGGCGGAGTAGCAGTCATCAAAGTTGGTGCGGCCACCGAAACTGAAATGAAAGAAAAGAAATTACGAATTGAAGATGCGTTGGCGGCCACCAAAGCAGCGATAGAAGAAGGTATTGTGATTGGTGGCGGAACCGCTTTAATTAGAGTTGCTAAAGCATTAAACAATATTGAGGTTTCGGGAGATGAAAAAATCGGTGTTGAGATTTTAGCTAAAGCAATTGAAGAACCATTAAAACAAATTGCCAATAATGCCGGAGCTAAAGGTGATGTGGTGGTTGAAGAAGTTAAAAAAGCTTCAGATAATATCGGTTATAATGCCTTAAGTGGAAAGTTTGAAGATTTGATCGCCTCAGGAATTATTGATCCGACTAAAGTCACTAGAAGCGCTCTACAAAATGCAGCTTCAGCGGCAGCCATGATTTTAACCACTGAGGCCGCCGTTACAGAATTGCCAGCTAAAGATAATTGCTCTTGTAACACCAATCCAGCCGGAATGGGTGGCATGGGTGGTTATGGTGGAATGATGTAATTGATTTTAATATCTTAAAAGGTAATAAACCACAAACAAAAAACTCGCACAATGCGAGTTTTTTGTTTTTTTAAAGGATTGTTAAAAAATATCAAAAAGCATATAATTAAATTGAGTAATTTTATTATTTTTTAAAATAAACAAATGAAAGTAATTTTTGTAGGAATGCATAACAAGCCAAACATGACAGCATTAGACAGTAGAACAACGACGGGTAAAATTATTGACAGAATAATTGAAAAAACACCAACTAATTGCATAAAATCAAATCTTTGCGATATTGATTATTTACCAAAAGACAAAGAACTCATTAAGACGCTAAATCTCAATTGGCACAAACAAAACAAACCAGATAAAAATACAATAATAATTCTGCTTGGCCACTGGGTGCAGAAAAATTTTTTATTACAAAAAATAAAAATAATTAATCTAAAGCATCCGGCAGCTATTTTTGGAACAAAAAATAAAGAACAATATATCCAAGATGCGCTTAAAAAAATCAAGGATGCTATATCAAGTTTAGATACTGACAAAAAAACAACTAACAATAAATAAAAAAAATGAGCCAAGATTGCCAACAAATCCACCAATTATTTAACAAAATGAAAAAATATTCATTTCCCTTTGATGCGCAACAAATACCAAAAAATGGAATATATATTATTTTTGAAAGGGGCGAATTATCTCACTCCACTAATAGAGTTGTCAGAGTTGGGACACATACTGGGATTGATCAATTACGTTCTCGTTTATTTCAACATTTTGTAAATGAAAATAAAGATCGTAGTATTTTTAGAAAAAATATTGGCAGAGCTTTATTATACAAAGATGGTGATGATTTTCTAAAACAATGGGAGATAGATTTAACCACAAAAAAGAATAAAGAATTATACTTAAATTTTATTGACTTAAAAAAACAAAAAGAAACCGAAACAAGAGTCACAAATTATATCCAAAATAATTTATCTTTTGTTGTATTTCAAGTTGATGACAAAGACAAAAGAATGGAAATCGAATCAAAAATAATTTCTACCATCTCTCTTTGTAAAGAATGCAAAGCATCTAAAAATTGGTTGGGAAATTTTTCCCCAAAAGAAAAAATTATAAAAAGCGGACTTTGGCTAGTAAATGAGCTTTGGAAAACCCCCCTAACCAATGCCGACATACGAGAATTAAAAAAACAATACAAATAACTAAATAAAAGGATTTATTTTGAATTACGCGTATATTTAAAAAAGAGAAGTTAATACTTCTCTTTTTTAATCTGACTTAAACTATTTTACTTTTTTCAAAAAATCTTTCAGACCGCCAGGTAATTCTGACTTATATTCTTTAACCTCGCCACTAGGATCAATGAATTTTAAACTGGCTGCGTGTAAAAAAATACGCTCCGGTTTTTCTTTTTGTTTTCTACCCACCCCATAAAGGGTGTCGCCCGCTACCGGATGACCAAAAGCCAACAAATGAACTCTTATTTGGTGAGTTCTACCGGTCAAAATTTGAACCTCCAACAATGTATAATTAATAAATCTTTGTAAAACTTGATAAATGGTTTTAGCTGGCTTACCCTCTTCTGACGACAGGGGCAGGGCAGCATAAAGACCCGATTTGTTTTTGCTTCGAGCAATCGGAAAATTTATTTCTCCCTCATCAGCTTTAACCTTTCCAATAGCCAAAGTCACATATTTTTTTTCAATCTGCCTAATTTTAAATAATCTCTTAAAATACTCAAATGATGATTGGGTTTTAGGTAAAACCATCAAACCAGAAACATCTTTATCTAAACGATGAACTATGCCGGCACGACCCGGTTCATCTCCGATTTTAGCAATTTGCGGATACTTATCTGTTGCCCAATCAATTAAGGTGTTTGTTTCGGCTTTAGTTGTGGGGTGAACCAATAATCCGGATGGTTTTTCTATAATCAAATAATCTTCAGTGTCATCAATAATTTTTATTTTTTTCCAAATACCCCTTTCGGTAATAGAATTAAATTTTAAGTTTTTGTTTTTTTCAGCTTGAGTTGATTTTTTTGTTTTATTTTCTGAATCAACTTCAGACAAAATCTCAATTTTGTCACCGGCTTTTAAAAACTTATGAACCATGGCGACTGAACCATTAACTAAAACTAGATCATTTTTAATTAATTTTTGTATTTGTGAGCGTGATAAATCAGATAGTTGCTCAACCAAAAAATGATCCAAGCGTCGACCTTGACTTTCTTCTGTTGTTGTGATAATTTGTTTAGACATAATTTAGTAAATTAAAACTTAAAAGGAGAACCACGATGACCAGCCAGCAGATGCCCAAAATTGGCGATTACTTCCGTCATCCTAACGAAAATGAATGGTACAAAATAACCCTGATTGGGCAACATTGTGTTTGGGTTGATGTTTTGGATTTTAAAAGAAAACGTATCTGGAGGAATCGTCCTTATTTGTCGCCGACGGCGTTTATTAAAGAAATGATTCCTGTCGACAAGAAAGAATTGTCACGTTTTGGCATTGAAATGTTGATGTTTATGATGATTGAGAAATATATGAAGGATATCTACAAATTCTAATCCCCATCAATAACTAATTCTTGTTTTTCAAATTCTCCGTCGTTCTTTTTTTCATCGCGCCACCATTGGCGCGTTTTTTATTTTTCTAGTTTTATTTTTCTTGATGTAATTCGCGCTTCCGCTCTTCTTCATAAAACTTCACATCAGGATTAAGCGCCTTTAATTCAAGATCAGATAACTGTTGTAACTCTTTAGCTCTTTCAATTAAATAATCTTGTTTGTTTTTTTGTGGATCATCTAAAACTTCGCCCAACATGGCATTCAAAATCATTCCTACTCGCGGTCCAGGACTAATTCCTAACAACTTCATTAATTCATCACCTTTCAGCGCAATCATCTTGGGTGTAATTGGATCCAATTGAACCTCCTTAAAACGTCTCTCTAACTCAATTAATTTCCAGGGCTTAGCTTTCGGTCGTCCCATACCTAAACGATCACAAATCCGCAAATTAATAAAATCATCAATATTTTCTTTGCCGATTCTTGATAACAATCGCCTCACACCGGAATCAGAGACAATATCCAAAGCATAATAAAACATATGATAACGAACTAAATGAACGGTATAATCAATAATCTCATTAGAAAATCCCAGACGCTTAAGTATTTTTTTAGTCATTTTGGCGCCAACTAAATCATGATTATAAAAAGTTGAATTTTCTCCTTGACCATCTTTAGTTGAGGGTTTGCCAATATCATGAAACAAAGCGGCTAATCTAACTTCTAATTTAAAATTTCTTTGAGCGCCCGCTTCTAAAGCTCTAACACTGTGTTCAAAAACATCATAAATATGATGACGATTTTGTTCCACGCCAAAAGCTAATGATAATTCAGGAATCAATTCATCAAGTAAGCCCAAATCTTTCATCATCCTTAAACCATTAGATGCTTGATCTGACATAATAATTTTTATGAACTCCTCATTAATTCTTTCTATGGCAATGGATTTTATTTGTTTTGATTTTTCTTTAATCACTTGATAGGTTTTTGGCTCAATTTCAAAACTCAACTGACAAGACAATCTAATTGCTCTTAACATTCTAGTATAATCCTCTTGAAATCTAATCTCCGGATCACCGATCGCTCTAATGACTTTATTTTCTAAATCATCAAGACCATTGAATTCGTCAATTAATTTTTGTTCTCGCCACGACCAAGCTAAAGCATTAATAGTAAAATCGCGACGCGACAAATCTTCCTCAATCGGCAATAGATGATCGCTTTGAATTGAAAAATCAGTATAACCGCCACTCATGCCCGCTGATTCGGTTCGGGGCAAAGCAATATCAATCGCCTCAAAATCATTTTCGCCAACCCGAAAACCATCAGGAACAAACTTAAAAACTCCGAAACTTTTGCCAACCAAATCAATATCACCAAAACCGCTCAAAAACTTTTCTAAATCATCAGCTGATACTCCCCTAACTACAAAATCATAATCCTTAGTCGGTTTGTTAAGCAATAAATCACGAACTGCGCCACCCACTAAATAAACATCAGCCGAAGCAAATTGTGAGAAAATTTTTTCAACAAACAAAAACTCTGGTCGGTTTTGAACCGATTCCTGCCAACTACTTAATTGTTGTAATTTATTCTTCATAATTATATTATAGCACTTAAATAACAAAAAAACGCTTTACAGGCGTTTTCAAAATAAAAATCAAACTTTTTTATGAGTGGCTTTATTTTATTGGTGGACGATAGAAGATTCGAACTTCTGGCCTTCTCGACGTCAACGAGACGCTCTAACCAACTGAGCTAATCGTCCTAACTACCTGTTTTATAGTAACTACATTATAACAAATTTATGAGATTTGTCAACCTAACTAAAATAGTTTTTGGATTTTTTAACTCTTAGTTTTTTTCAACATCAAGAAATATTTCTAAAATAACAACTAACACTGCTTGTAGGCCTGGGTGGAATTGAACCACCGACATCTACGTTATAAGCGTAGCGCTCTAACCCCTGAGCTACAGGCCCCTATTCTTGCAACTGGATTATAACAAAAATAAGGTTTTTTTTCAAGTTGAGTCGTCCTATCTTTACACTCTTTGAAAATTAAGATAAAATAAAAAATTATCATCACCAATTAATTATGAAAAACAAAAAACAATCAGAAAAAAACAAATCACTCTGTTCCGATTGCGACTCTTGTTGTCGCTATATTGCTACCGAAATAGATAAACCAACTACCCCAGAAGAAATACAAAACATCTATTGGTTTTTACTTCATAAAAATGTCGGAGTTTATATTGGTTTCAATAATAAATGGTATTTGGAATTTTTAACACCTTGTCGCCGACTAAAAAATAAATTATGTTCTGATTATGATAACCGTCCTCAAGTTTGTCGTGACTACAAACAAACAACTTGTCCCAAATATTTAAAATCACCAACTGAAAAAAATTATTTTCATGATGAGAAAGAATTTTTTTCTTTCGTTAAGAAAAAAATGTCACGCAAACTGTGGATAACTCTTGTTGACGCAAAAAAAATATGATATAATATAATTAATCAAAATAATTTTTGCGCATGACTTAAAAATTATTTTGTTAAAAAAATATCCAACATAAATCTTGCTTTAGCAATAACGCGAGAAATACAGAAAGGAGGTGAACCACTATGGCAGCCAAAAAGAAAGTAGCTAAAAAGAAAGCTGTAAAGAAAGTAGCTAAAAAGAAAGCTGTAAAAAAAGCTGTAAAGAAAGTAGCTAAAAAGAAAGTAGCTAAAAAGAAAAAGAAATAAGAATTTTCTCAAAAAATAAAATCCACCCTTATGCGCAGAGGGTGGATTTTGTTTTAGAATATTTTTTTTGCAAGTCCCGCATTTAAAATCTTAAGTTTTATTTTTGAATCCTGATTTAATGCTGATTTTCCCATAAATACCATCAAAACCGGCCTTTATTTCTACCTCTTTACGACGTACCGCTAAAATAAAATTAACTAATTCTTGGTCCATTATTTCTTTCAGTTCTGACTCTTGTGCATCAATTAAAATCTCAAATTCTGATTTTTTTTCAACCAATGATAAATATAAATTAAAAACTTTTTTTGAAGTTTTGTTAACACCCAATCGCCAAGCAATAATTTCTTGTAGTGGTATGATATTAATAAAATTTGTTTTATTTTTAGTTTCAGAAAAATTTCTATCACTTAGTTCATTTATTCTATTTAAAACTCCAAGTACTAACGGTTTCGCGCAATGCGGACAAATATTTTTTAATTTTAAACTCTCTTGTGGTTTACAAAAAAAATCACAATCAGCATGACCATCAAGATGATATTTTCCCTCTTCGGGGAAAAATTCAATGGTATATAAAAAATTATTTTTATTTTTTTTATCTAGTGCCGAAATAACTTCATTATAAGAAATTTTTTTCAAATCAAAAACATTCGCCTCACGACCAAGATTTGCCAAAGAATGAGCATCAGAATTAGAAACCAAAACAATATCATCCAAAACTGACACTAAACGATTCATTAATGGATCAGAAGAAAGACCCGTTTCTAT
>CAZYUN010000031.1:7903-9017 GCA_964650755.1 uncultured Gammaproteobacteria bacterium | reverse complement strand
TTGGCGAACCGGTTTTGCCGGTTAAGAGTATGGCTGATTTGAAAATGAATAAAATAATTCCAGATCACAGTCATCAAACCAAAATTAGTGAATTAGCATTAAATCAAATTCAAGTTAAAAATAAAAACCAGGACGTGGTTCAGAATAAAAATAAATCAAATACTGCATTTCAAAAACAAAATGACTATCAGACATTAACCCCGCAACACAAACAAGAGAAAATATATTCCGATAGTTGGTGGGATATTTTTAGGGGATTTTTTGTCCGCAAGACAAAAAATATTTTACCTAAACCGGTTCAAAATAATTTAATAGAACAAAATGAAAAACCGGCAGATAAAAAACTTGAAAAAATAAATAATCAAGTTGTTTCACCTCTGATTGCCCCGCAATCACGAAAAGAGCGTTGGCCACTTATTAAGACCAATCAAAAAGGTATTAAACAGTCATTAAAGCCGATCACAGAAAATCCAGAGCATCAAAAAGAAATCAAAAAAAATCAGTTCTCGCCTTATCATTTACCGCCAAAATTATCAAAATCCTCGGGATTAAATATTAATTTTATTTTCAAATCAGAAAATAAAAAGAATCACTCTAATAATTTTTTGATTTTATATTATTTGATTTTTGCTCTTTTAACTCCAATAGTTTTGTTGTTTGTGGTTTATTTTATGTTGCTTTTTTTAACTTCTTGTAATCTCAATCGACTTAATGAAAAAAATTATAATCTTGATACTTTGAGATTGCAGATAGGAGATTATAGTCAAAAAATAAAAATTCATAATAATTTGGCTGATCGCTTGAATTTGATTTCTACCCTGAAAAAAGATCAATACAAGTGGAGTAAATTTTTTGAATTATTAGAAACGCATACTTTGGATGGCGTTTATTTCACTGCTTTGTCGGCTGATAATTCGGGTAATTTGATTTTGCCGGGTATTGCCGACAATTACGCCTCTTTAGCCAAGCAGCTGGCGCTATTAGAACAATCCGACGATTTTGTTTCTGAAGTGAAATTGATTAATTCTCAGTTATATAGCGAAAGTAGAGCCGGCATCATTGGCATTAGTTTTAATTTAAAAGTTCAATTAAATAATAGTATTTTAAAATAATT
>CAZYUN010000031.1:0-7803 GCA_964650755.1 uncultured Gammaproteobacteria bacterium | reverse complement strand
ATAATTTAATTTATTGGCTGATTTTTTTCTTATTGTTATTAATAGGAATGTTATTTTTGTTTTTTTATTATCCGCAAGAACCACAAAAAGAGTCAGCTCTCAATATTGTGGCGGTCAAAGAATTTAAAAATGATATCTTGTTTCAATTAAAAGATTTAAGAAAATGTGGCAATTGGCCCTTTAACAGTATTGACTTAAATCCGGCTCGGGGCAATCCTTTTTCTAAAAAAGAATCAATTATTGATCCGATGACCGCTTCATCTTCAGCTGAATGTTTGTCGGTGGATTTAATATATTAATTTATGACTGATAATTATTTTAATAAAATCAGAGATTATCTGTTGCGTCATAATCTTTTAGATGATTCTGCTTGGAAAGAAATTGCAGACAAAGCCCAAAAAAACAATCAAGATATTGAACAATTGTTGATTGCCGATAAATTTTTTACAGCAAAAGATTTTAATGCTTTGAAGGCCAAGGTTTTTGATTTGTTGCCGGCTGAAATCAATGAGGCCGATCTTTTGCCTGAAGTTATTGCTTTATTACCCCAAAAAGTAGCTGAAAATTATCGGATGCTAATCATTGGTTTTGATGGTAATAAAATTACCGTTGGTTTGGTGGATCCGGGGAATTTTTTAGCTCATGAAGCGGTTGATTTTTTAGCCAAACAAAATGATTGGGAAATTGAGTTTAAAACGCTGGCTTTAGAGGATTTTGAACGTTTGATTAAAAAATATAATGCCCCCAAAAGAGAATTGTCAGATGCTTTAGAGTCGGCTGAAGAAAAATTCGCGGTTCAAAGCGATATAAAAGTTGTGGATGAAGAAAAAAATAAAGACGAAAAATATAAAAGCGCTCCAGTAGCAAAAATAGTTTCAGTAATTATTAGAAACGCAATTGAAGGCAAGGCCTCGGATATTCATATTGAGCCGGGACGTAACGAAAGCCGAGTGCGTTATCGAGTTGATGGTGTGTTGCACACCTCGCTTAATATTCCAAATTATTTACATAATGCCATTATTTCTAGAATTAAAGTATTGGCTAATTTGCGTTTAGATGAAACCAGATTGCCACAAGACGGTAGAATTAGAATGACTTTTGAAAATTATGATATTGATTTGCGTATTTCTGTTTTGCCAATGTTAAATTCAGAAAAAGCAGTTATTCGTGTTTTGGATACTTCGGCGGGCGTTGCTACTTTGGAAGAATTGGGTTTTTCTGATTTTCATATTAATATTATTAAGAACAATATCAAAAAACCCTTCGGTGTTTTCTTGTTAACCGGACCGACCGGTTCAGGTAAAACCACCACCCTTTATTCAATTTTGAATTTAATCAAGGGTGATGATATTAATATTACAACTTTAGAAGATCCGATTGAATATTATATTCAGGGCATTAATCAGTCGCAAATAAACATGGAGGTGGGTTTTAGTTTTGCTGATGGCTTAAGAGCGATTTTAAGACAAGACCCTAATGTTATTATGGTTGGTGAAATCCGTGATAATGAAACCGCTGAACTGGTGGTGCATGCCGGTTTAACCGGTCATTTGGTTTTTTCTACTTTACATACCAACAATGCTTGGGGAGCAATTCCCAGATTAGTTGATATGAAAAGCGAGCCATTTTTGTTGTCTTCTACTTTAAATTTAGTAATGGCGCAAAGATTGGTTAGAAAGATTTGTCCGCATTGTCGACAAGAAGAAACAATCCCGCCAGCACTTTTAGAAAAAATTAAAGATCAGTTGGCTTTAATTCCTACTGAGCATTTGCCTGATGAGGGACGTAATTTAAAATTCTATCATGGTACGGGTTGTCCGGCTTGTTCTAATTCCGGTTATTTGGGGCGAACGGTGATTGCTGAAATTTTAGAAGTCAGCAAAGATTTGCGAGAGTTTATTGCCAAAGAGAATTTTGATGTTAAAATAATACAAGAACAATTCATCAAACAAAAGTTTTTGAATCTAATGCAAGATGGCTTAATCAAAGCTCTTATAGGCGAAACTTCAATTGATGAAGTGATGCGAGTAATAGAAAATTAATTATATAAACTATGACAAAAAATAAGTCAATCAATATCGTGATTGTGGAGGATGATGTTTTTTTAGCTGATTTGTATAAAACCAAATTTACTTTAGAGGGTTTTAAGACCACTGTTGCCTATGATGGTGAAAAGGGTTTGGAGATGATTGAAAAAAATCAACCGGATATTATTTTGTTGGATTTGGTTTTGCCCAAGTTGACCGGTTTTGAGGTTTTGGAAAAAATTAAAAATCAAGACAAATTAAAAAAGATTCCGGTTATTTTATTAACTAATCTTAGCCAAAAATCTGATGTTGAAAAAGGTTTAAAGTTGGGGGCTGATGATTATTTAATCAAAGCCCATTTTATGCCATCAGAGGTCGTTGAAAAAATCAAACAATTAGTGGATTAATTTTGTTTAACATGCCTAATTATTATTATAAAATTAAAAATCGATCAGGTCGCTCGGTAGTCGGTTCTGCTAATGCTGATTCGGCGCAAGAATTAGCCGAGAATTTGCTTGATAAAAAAATGACAATTATCAAAATTTCTGAAAAACCGATTTTTTCTCTTTCTAATTGGCTGAGGTTTGCTTTGCCACAAAGAATCGGCAGTCGTGATTTAGTTATTTTTTTTAGGCAATTGGCGGTAATGTTAGAGGCTAACTTGCCATTAGTTAAGGCATTAAAAATTTTAGCCGATCAAGCTAGCAACTTAACTCTTAAAAAATTAACTATTGATTTGGCTGGGGAGGTTGAGGGTGGCAGTTCTTTGTCTTTGGCAATGAGTTTTCATGAAAATGTTTTTAGTAATTTTTATATTAACATTATTAAGTCGGGTGAAACTTCCGGTCGCTTGTCAGAAGTAATGAATTATTTAGCCGATCAAAAGGAACGTGATTATGATTTAGAAACCAAAGTCAGAGGAGCTATGATTTATCCACTGTTTATTTTTGGTGTTTTAGTGGTTGTGGCTGTTATTGTGGTGGTTTTTATTATTCCCAGTATTTCTTTGGTTTTGCGCGACTCGGGGGTGGCTTTGCCTCTTGTCACTCGTTTGTTAATAGGCATCTCTGATTTTTTTCGTTCATTTTTTTGGTTGATTTCGATATTTTTATTGGCATTGGGTACTTTTTTGTTTTATTGGAAAAATTCTTTTGAGGGCGCTAGGTTTTTTGATCGTTTAAAATTAAAAATACCAATTTTTGGTTTGATTTTTAGGAATATTTATTTAGTGCGTTTTTGTTTGAGTGCTTCTACTTTAGTGAAGGGTGGAGTACCTATTACTAAGGCGTTAGCATTGTCGGCTGATGTAGTTGATAATGTTGTTTATAAAAATATCATTAACGAAGCCATAAAAGTAGTTAATGAGGGCGGTTCATTAGCCGATGGTTTGCGTGGTAATGATTATTATATTACTCCGGTGGCTTTACAGATGATTTTTGTCGGTGAAGAATCCGGTAATTTAGAGGGTGTTTTGGATAAAGTAGCTATTTTTTATACCAGAGAAATAGATAATACCGTTAGGAATTTGTCAACAATTATTGAGCCGATGATGATGGTTGTTTTGGGTTTAGCTGTTGGTTTGTTTGTGGCTGCGGTTATTATGCCGATGTGGCAATTATCCTCATCTTTTTGATTTTCTTAAAATTCAATTTGTGTTATAATTACTATTGGTATAGTCGGTTGTGGAAAGGATTTCAAAGGTCGAATTATCTTTTTCATTGCCGATAATCCAATAATGATTTTTTCCACTCGCGAGTGGTAAACATATATTTAAAAAATAAAAAAAATTATGAACAAAAAAGGTTTTACTCTTATTGAGTTATTAGTCGTTATAGCCATTATTGGTATTTTGTCTTCGGTAGCGGTTATTTATTTGGGTGATGCCACTAAAAAGGCCAATGATAGCAAAATTATTGCTAATTTAGGTGGTGTAGCTACTCAGGTAGCTGCTTTATATGCTGGTAATGAGGAAGTGACTTCTGAAGTTGTTACTCCAATGATTACCAGATTGGGAGCTCATCCTTGTTCTGATGCTGGTTATGTGGATGTTTATGGCGATGATGCTGTTGCCGTATATGCTACTCTTTGTTCTGATGAAGCAGTAACATATTGTGCTGATTCTATCGGTTATCGTGGCACCACAACTGCTGAATTAGCAGGTAATACTGATGGTACTTGTTTAGAATAATAATTAGTCCAATCTATCTCTAAGTGCCCCTCGATTAATTTGAGGGGCGCTTTTTTTTAGTTCAAGATTATGTTATAATAAAGGCAATAAATAAAACTTATGTTACAAAGAACCAAGTTTAAAATCATTATTTATGCCTTATTTTTTTCTTTGGCTATAATTTTGCTCTCTTTTTGGATTTATTTTTCTTTGGCTCAAACTCGTGATTATCAAAGATTAGCTGATTTAAAGATTTGGCAAGATATTTTAAATCGTCATTATATGAATTATGGCACTTATCAAAAAAACAATTGTGATAATGGTAAATTATTAAGCTCTTGTTGGGAAGATTATAATGGTCGGTTTAGAATAAATAACATCAACGATCCGATTAATTCCGGCAATTATCGTTATGTTGTCGGCGGATTGGGTATTGACGATTATCAAATTAATTTTTCTTTAGAGGCGGGTATTGGTGGACTAAGTCGAGGTAATTATATTCTGACTAAAAACGGAGTTAAAATTGATTGATTTATGCTTTATATTTTGCTTTTGGTTTTTTGTTTCGGGCTTATTTGGGGTAGTTTTTTGAATGCCTTTTTATATCGTCTAAAAAATAAACAAAAAATTTGCTGGGATCGCTCCAAATGTCCGAATTGTTCTCATCTTTTGTCTTGGATTGATTTGTTTCCAATTGTGGGTTTTGTTTTATTAAGAGGTAAGTGTCGGTATTGCCAACAAAAGATTTCTTGGCAATATCCTTTAGTTGAATTTTCAGCCGGCTTACTTTTCGTTTTTGCTTGGCTTTTTAGAAGTGGAGGTTTTAATCCACAGTGGCAATTAACTGCTCATTTTATTTTGTTGATTTTGCGCGATTGGTTAGCGATTTGGTTTTGGTTGGGTATTTTTATATATGATTTGAAATGGATGATTATTCCCGACAGTTTGTCATTGGTTGCTTCGGCGCTTATTGTTATTTTGGGAATATTGTTGGGAATCCCAGCTGTTGAATTATTGTTGGCGGGATTTTTGGGATTTATTTTTTTTGCTGTGCAATATTATTTTTCTAATGGCGCTTGGGTGGGTGGCGGTGATTTGCGATTAGGTTTATTGGCGGGAGTGTTGCTCTCGTGGCCCAATATTTTAGTTGCCTTGTTGTTAGCTTATATTTTTGGTAGTTTGATTTCTTTGTTATTGTTAGCATTAAAAAAAGCCAATAGAAAAACCGCTTTACCCTTTGGTGTTTTTTTGGCACCGGCGGTGATAATTACTTTGTTTTGGGGTGATCTGATTGTGGCTTGGTATTCTAGTTTAATTTTATTTTAAAGATTATGAATAAATCAGGTTTTACTTTAATTGAATTATTATTGGCAATCAGCGTGTTTGGTATTTTGTCTTCTATTGTAATTATTGGTTATCGCAATAATGAGGCCAGTCGGAATTTTGAAACTCAAGCATTAAAAATAGTTGATGGCTTAAATAGCGCTCAAAATCAAGCATTGACCGGGGCCTTAATTAATAATAATCAATCTGATTTTTTTCGTTTCGTGGTTACTAATTGCGAAGTTGATTGTTTTTATAAAATTATTGCCGTTTCAAATAGTAATGGAGAGCCAATGGAAAGAGTGATTGAAGAAATAGCTTTGCCGGATTTATCTGTTAATATTTTTAATGGCTCAGAACTAAAAGTTGATTTTAAAGTGCCTCGTGCCGTTATCAAATCAAATATTAGTGGGGCGGTTATTAAGTTGGATTTAATTAGTACTAAAGCAAAAAAAGCCGATAATTCACCTCTAAATTATTGTTTATTGATTAATACTATTTCAGGACGTTTTGAATTGTCATCTAATTCTTGTTCAGTTTTATGAAATCAAAACAAGGACAAAGTTTAATAGAATTGATTATTGCCATGACAATTATTCAGGTCGGCTTGTTTTCGGTTTGGTCTTTGTTTTTATATAATTTTAACGCTCAAAAAGAAGCTGAAATGAGAATTGTGGGAATTAATTTAGCACGTGAGGCAGTTGAGACGGCTAAAAATATGCGTGACAGCAATTGGCTGAAACGTCGTAATAATATAGCTGACAGAGATAGTCATATTATTGATTGGGATAACGGCTTATCGGCAGGAGATTATTATTTGAGTTCAATTAACCAAATTTTATTACCAACATCTAAAGATGATGATTATCAGTTGTATTTTAATGCTGAAAATTTTTTTGTCAGTGGCGATGTAATTTCTTTGGAGGATAAGACAAAAACACCATTTAGCAGAAAAATCAGCATTTATGATATTTGTTGCGAAGATAGTGATAGTAATTTTCAGTGTGATGATGTTGATTATTATGATTTACGTGATTTTAATCAAACTTGTTCGCTAAAAATTGGCATTAAAGTGGTTGGTGAAACTTTTTGGTCTATTAGCGGACAAAATAGAAAGGCAATAATTGAAACTGATTTATATGATTGGCAATAATAAACAATCTGGGTTTACATTAATTGAGTCCTTAGTTTCTGTGGCTATTTTCTCTATTGCAATTTCAGTGATTGCGACCGTTTTTTTTAATACTAACAATCTTCAACAACGCACTAAAAATCTTCAACAAGTTCAAAATGAGGGGCGTTATATTTTAGATAAATTAGCAAAAGAAATTCGTGCCCGAGAAATTGACGAAGCATCAGTTAATAATCAATCTTTATTTTTTAAAGAGGATGAGTTTGGTGAGGTTTTGGGATTTTTTTATGACTCAGAAAAACAAAACTTAATGATTTCTTCTCAAGTTGGTCAAGATTTGTTATCAGCATCGCTTAATTCAAATTCTATCGCGATTAAAGATATTGATTTTTCTATTTTGCCATTAGATTCAGAAACTGATGAATTTAGGCAACCACTGGTGATTGTTCGCTTGGTTTTAGAAAATCGCTCCGGCTTTCAGAGATATTATCAAGAGTTGCGTTTGCAAACAGCCATTTCTAGCAAGTTTTATAAATAGCTATGTTTTCAATTATTAAAAACAAGGATGGGGTAATTTTGGTGTATAGTATGATGATGATGTCGGTATTATTGTCAGTAGCTTTGGGTTTGTCTTATTTTGTCATTCGCGATTTAAACAAAGCGCGTGCTATAGATAATTCTATCGTTGCTTATTATTCGGCTGAAGCCGGTTTGGAGCAATCATTATACTTAATCAAAAAAGCGGATTTTCCGGCTGAAGCCGAAAAATTAAAAACACAATTACAATTAACCTCAAGAGAAATGAGTTTTTCCGGTGGCGTTTGGGATCTTGATGAGTCGGTTGATTTTGAAAGTGGTTTTTTAAGACAACGTTTGTTAAATGGCCAGAATGTTAAATTTTTTATTTTACGACGCCAAAAAAATGAAGATGCACCAAAAAGTATTACCGTTAATTGGTTGCGTCCTGAAGGATCTAATGTCAATCTTCAAGTTAATTTGATTCAACTCAATCCTCAAAATACAGCTGACGGATCTTTGATTTATTATACTGAAAATTCAGTTATTGAGACGATTGATTCTTCTGGCGATTTTGGTGTTGGTTGCTATGATTTAAATGATTTGTCTTTAACTGGTAATAAGTTAAGCCCCGTTGA
>CAZYUN010000030.1:0-9146 GCA_964650755.1 uncultured Gammaproteobacteria bacterium | reverse complement strand
AAAATCAATAACCCGGCAATCACTGATAAGATAATTATGAACGGGAAAAAACCATAACTTGGATTTTTTAAATGATGATCTTCTTTGTTAGCCAGCCATGCCGACAAATAAATCAAAAAAGTTAACTTAACTATTTCTGATGGCTGTAAAGAAAAACCAAAAATATAAATCCATGATTTAGCGCTACCCCAGGGTGTGCCAATACCCGGTATAAAAACCAACACCAACAAAAAAATAGAGATAAATAACATGGCGGGAGCATATTTTTTCAATCGCTCATAATTAAAAAAATAAAAGAAAACAAAACCCAACAAGCCCGGCAAAACACCCGAGGTAATTTGATGCTTAAAATACCAATACAAATCATTATGCTTCTGTAGACCAATCGCCACACCCACCGAAGAAATCATTACTAAACCAAAAAAAGTAACCAACAAAATAGCAATAATCAAAGTCCAATCAACGCTCCGATAATCAGAATCAATTAAAAAATTTCTAATTTTATTTTGAAGTTTTTTAAACATTATAATTTGATGTTATTAACACAATCAACAAATTGCTGACCCCGATCAAATTCATTAACAAACATACCAAAACTAGCGCAAGCTGGCGACAATAAAACCACATCACCACTACTACTAATCGCTTGACTTAAATTCACGGCTTCGGACATGGAATTAACAATAGTCAAAGGAACAGAAGAATTTTTAAGATATTTTTTTAATCTCTCAGTGCCGGTTCCCGAAAACAAAATAACAGCTTTACAATATTTATCAATATTCTTGGGTAATAATCCAAAATCCAAACCCTTATCAGCGCCACCAGCTAACAAGATTATGTTTTTGCGTTTTGATCCTAAAGTTTTTAAACCGGCCAAAGTCGCTTCGGGAGTAGTTGAAGTGGTATCATTATAATAATCAACACCACTGATATTTTTGATTAACTCCAAACGATTAGCAATTCCCTTAAACTGTTGTAGGGTTTTTTTAATATTTTTCGGACTAATACCCAAAATGCCAGCCACCGTAACCGCACCCAAAATATTTTCTAAATTATGACGACCAATAATTGCCACCTCAGACACTGAACAAATTTCTTGTTCAACCCCCTCTCGCCTAAAAAAAATCTTTTGGTCTTTAATATAAGAACCGTTTTCTTCATCAAAACTTTTCAAAGAAAACCAAAATCTTTTTGAAACCGCTTCTTTGCCAATTTTGCGAGTATGATTATTGTCTCTATTAATTACCAAAAAATCAGCTGAATTTTGAAATCTTAAAATATTTTTTTTCGCTGAAATATAATCATCAAGACCGGAATAAGTATTTAAATGATCAGGATAAATATTATTAAAAACAGCAATATGAGGCGAGAGTTTAATTGGCTCCAAACTTTCAAGCATCCACGAAGATAACTCCAAAACTGCCCAATGACCTAAAACAGATTCCAGTTGAGTTAAAGGAGATTTTTGAATATTGCCACCAATAATAACACCCTTGTCTTTATGTTTAATCAACTCATAAATTAGAGAGGTTGTAGTTGATTTGCCCCGAGTACCAGTAATACCGATTATTTTTTTAGTACCAAATAATTGAAAAAATAATGAGATGTCAGTATAAATCGGCACACCCAGATCTGAAGCTAATTTCAAAAAAGCAGAAGTTCGAGGTACTCCGGGATTTTTTAAAACCAAATCCGCCGACAAAAAATCACTTTCGCGATGACAACCTAAAACGAATTTTATTTTTTTAGCCGAATTTCCTAAGCGCTTGATTTGACTTGCCAATTGAGTTTTGGTTTTTAAATCAGTAACAGTCACCTGAGCCCCAGCTTGAAGCAAAAATTTAACCGCCGAAATACCACTCCCTTCTTCATTTAAACCCAATCCCATCACTAACGCCTTTTTGTTTTTAAAATCCAACATGAAATTAATTATTAGATCTCAATATAAATAAAATTATGATTTAGCGCCAAGCTCCGGTATCCATCAAAAACAAAGACAAGCCGATTAAAGCCATGACACCAGAGATTACCCAAAAACGCATCACCACTTTAGCTTCGGGCCAACCCAAGGCCTCAAAATGATGATGAATTGGGGCCGACAAAAAAATCTTCTTGCCTTTTCTTAATTTTTTGGATAATACTTGCAGAATAACCGAAGCGGATTCAATCACATACAATAATCCAATAATCGGCAATAACAAAACCGAATTAGTCAAAATAGCAATAATCGCCAAAGTTACCCCCAGCGACATCGCACCCGTATCGCCCATAAAAAATCTCGCGGGCGTAATATTGAACCATAAAAAAGCCAATAAAGCACCGGCAATCGCGCCACAAAAAGCGGCTAAATCAAATCTGCCTTGAGCAAAAGCGATAGCACCAAAAGAAACATAAGACACCAACAAAGTGCCACCCGCCAAACCATCCAAACCATCAATCTCATTAACTGAAAAAGCGGTGCCGACAATCACGAAAATTACAAATGGCATAAACCACCAACCAATATTAAAATTACCGATAAAAGGAATTCTTATTAAATCCCAATCAAGACGAAAATAAAACCAAAAAGCAGCCACCAAAGCAATCAACGTATAAACCAACAAGCGATGCTTAACTGACAACCCACCACCATAAGGACCGATTTTTCTCACATTCAAATAATCATCAACTAAACCCACTAAAGCGGCCGATACCAAACAACCTAAAGGCAACAATGTTTGGGGGCGAGTCAAAAAATTCAAAAAAGAAAAATAATGATTAAACCACAAGCTAAAATAATAAATAGCTACCGACAAAATCAAAACCGTCAACCATATCAAGATTCCGCCCATCGTCGGTGTGCCGGATTTTTTTTGATGCAAACGAGAAAAAATCGGCGAACGCCCTTCGTCACGTATTTGTTTTCCTAAACGATACTTATACAAAAAATGGGTCAACAGTGGAGTCCAAGCCATCGCTATCACAAAAGAAAAAAAAGCGACCAAAAAAATCTTAACTACGGCTGAATCTAAAGGCATAAAAATATTTAAAGATTAATATAAAAAATCAAACCAAGAGCGATAATGATTAACAAATTAACAAATGCTGAACTGATGGCCAAAAAATAAGCCGGCAACTTATCTTTTAAAAACAACTTAAAAGACAAGAAAAAATTTAAAAGCGCCACCAACAAACCAAAACCCGGCAATAACAATAATCGAGCCCAAAAACCCAAAGAAGAGATGCCAAAATAAATATTATAGCGCAAAATAATATAATCATTAACGCGCCAAAAATTTAAAATAACAAACATTAAACCACCAATAGAAATTAAAAAAGAAAAAATAAACGAGATAAAAACAATCCGATCTCTTTTAGCCGGACTCTTTTCAATCAAATCTCTTAAGTGGAAAAAAAAGTTTTCCCAAAGCATAATTTCAAATTCTATGTTATAATTATTATAACCTAAAAGAGCCCCCATTGTCCAATCATCAAACCAACAAAACCGCCAACAACAAACAAAAATCAATTTGACTAAAAAAGCCATTTTCTATCATAATAAAAACCTACAATTTTATTCAACGACAAATTAACCGAAATCAAGAACTCAAAACCACTCACTATTGACAAAAATATGAAAGTATGATATAATTAATAATTATAGTAATTATTTTCAATAAAAATATCTAAATTTAAACAATTTTATGTCAAACAGCAAGTTATTTTCTCTAAAAAACTTCCTAACAGTCATCACTTTATCAATTTTGGTGGGAGTGGCCTCATTTTCTTTCAGTTTTTGGCAAACGCCAAAATACAAATCAACAGTGAAATTACTAACCGTCTTCAATCAGAATAATATTGATACCTACACCGCCAGCAAAACAGCCAACTACATCACCGGTATTTTGGCTGAGGTAATTTATTCTGATTCATTCATTAACTCTATTTATAATGGTAATGTCGAGTTAATTGATGATTTGGGGTATGGTTCAGAAAAAAGACAAAAAACTTGGAATAAAAAAGTTAAAACGAAAACTTTAGAAAATAAAGGTATTTTAATTATTGACGCTTTTGGTAATGATAAAAATCAAACCAAACTATTAGCCACCGCCATTGGTGAAACTATCGCCAGCCAACATGGTCTTTATGACGGTTCGGCTGATCGCGTTACTATTAAAATAATTGATAATCCTTCAATTTTAGAAAGCTGGTCTACTGCCAAAATCGCCAGAGATACCGGCATCGGTTTTTTAGCCGGATTAATTTTAGCTTTTACTTTTATTGTAATTTTTCCCAATCATCAATTGTTTGAATTCAATTCTCAAAAAAAATATTATCAAAATCTCTACACTACTCCGGGTCGTCAAACAGAAAGCACTGACAATTCAACGCCAGAAACAAATTCACAATCAGGCGCTTATTATCAAAATGAAGCAACACGCAAAACCGATAACCCGTGGTTAGAAAAATACTACGAAGAAAACAACCAATAATCACTAACCGCGCCTAATTTTTAAGCGCGGTTTTGGCTTCAAGCAATAATTCTAATAATTAGTTTTAAGCATTCTTTCTAAAATTAAAATCAAATAAAAAATTTTATAAAATGAATAACGCGGTTCTCAAAAAAATTTTAGCTTATGCTTATTTGTCGGCAATCATTATTGTCATGATCACGCTGGGTCCTTGGCCGATCTTTTATTTGGCCTTTGCTTTTTTGGCTCTGCTTTTTATTTTACCCGACAATTACCGATTGGGGTTTTCTTTAGCTTTGATTTTAACAATGGTTTTTGAGCGCTATTTTACCCTGCAGGGATTAGTAGTTGATCGCGATGTTTATAAGCTATATTTAATTGATATTGTTTTGTTATTAACCGCCACTTCACTTTTTTTAAATTATTATTTCAAAAAAATCCAACTAAAGATAACTTGGGGCAAACCGGAATCTTTTTTCATAATTTGGTTACTAATAGTTAGTGCTTATATGCTTCGCGCTATATTTGATATTAACGCTGACTTTGCTGTTGCTTTTTCTTCTTTTAAAAATTATTTATTTTATCCACTAATTTATTTTTTGGTCTTATTGATTGTCAAAAATCGCCAAACTCTAAAATATTTCTATCACCTGATAATTATTACCGGGGCCGGCTTAATTGCTTTTTTGTTAATAGGTTTAGCTAGAGGCGGAGGCCTTTGGACTGAGTTCACTCCCCTCTCAACCGCCGGTGTCCGTTATCTGGCAGGCACTCACGCTTTTTATATGTTACTAGCATCTTTAATGGCCATCAGCTTACTGCTCTATAAACGCCTGCAACCAACCACTTTCGCTTTAATGATTATTGCCTTTTGGTTTTTTGGTTTGACCGTTTCTTTGATGCGACATTTATGGTTAGCTTTAGCTATCGGCTTATCAACAATTTTTGTATTAGTAGAAAATAACCTCAAGCAATACTCTCTGAAATTAGCCCTCAAAACTTCATTACTGCTAATTTCTTCTTTGTTTTCAATTTTATTATTAGTCAATCTTTTTTATTTTAATGGATCGTTTGGCGGAATCAGCGAATTTGTTCAAAACACTTCGGAACGGGCCTTTTCATTATTTGATTTAAGCGAAGACAGTTCGGCTTCTTGGCGCCAAGAATTATGGTATGATGCAAAAAATCTTTGGGAAAAAAACCCGCTTTGGGGCATCGGTTTTGGCAGAACAATCTTGATTGATAATGCTGATTGGCAAAACTTTGAAGAAGTCAGAAATATTCACAACTCACCTTTAGCTATTACCGTGCAAATGGGCTTATTGGGAATATCTGTTTTTGGTATTTTAATTTTATCCATAATTTTAGCTTCGGCTAAAAATATTTTTAAAGATGAAGATTTGCGGCCTTATTATATCGGACTTGTCGCCTCACTGATCGCTTTTATTGCCTCAAGTTTATGGCAACCTTATTTAGAAACAAATTTAATGGGTTTATGGTTTTGGTTGCTTTTGGGATTAATGCGTTCAGCCGGACTTATAGCCGAAAAAACCAATCAATAAAAAAATGAAAATACTGCAAGTCAACAAATTTTTTTATAATCGAGGTGGCGCCGAAAGATATTTGTCGGCGTTGATTGAGTTATTCCAAAAAAAATCCCACCAAATTTTCGGCTTCTCTCAAAAAACTCAAGAGGTTTGGCCGAACTTTGATCAAACCGATTGGCTCAAAGAACTTGATTTATCACATCCTAAAATTAATTTATTATGGCGCTGGCCTAATATTTTTTGGAATTTTTCAGCGAGCTCCAAAATCAAAAAAATTATCAGAAAAAATAAACCTGAATTAGTCCATCTTCATAATATTTATCATCAAATTTCTCCCTCAATCCTGCCCGCCATTAAAAGTTTCGGACTGCCGATTGTCATGACTGTGCATGATTTTAAACTCATCAGACATGACTATACTTTGCGCGCCGACAATCGACGACATCGTCACAAAAATTCACTATTGATAGATTCATTACTAAAAGTGGAGTTTGCATGGCATCGCTATTTAAATATTTATCAAAAAAATATTGACTTGTTTATTGTCCCCTCGCAATTTGTTAAAAATAAATTATTAGAAAACAATTTTCCGGCAGAAAAAATAACCGTGATTCCTCATTTTTTAGAAACCGAATTCAAACCCAAAAAATCCAACGCGAAATTCGGTGATTATATTTTTGCCTATGGCCGATTAGATGAAAGCAAAGGATTTGATGATTTGTTAGATGCTTTTGCTGAAATCAAAATCTCCGGACTCAAATTGTTGATTGCCGGCGCCGGACCAGAAAAAAGCAATCTGGAAAATAAAATTAAAAAACTTAATCTAACCAAAAAAGTCCAACTAATAGGACACAAAAATAAACAAGAGATTATTGATCTGATTGCCGGTTCTTTGTTTGTGGTTAACTGCTCTAAAGTACATGAAACTTTCGGCCTAACGGTTTTAGAAGCGATGTCCCTACAAAAAACAGTTATTGCTTCAAAAGTTGGCGCCATACCCGAATTAATTGAGGCCGAAAAAAATGGTTTATTATATCAGGCGGGCGATGCCGGTGATTTAAAGCGCCAATTATTGTATTTGATTAATAATCCTTTAGCCAACAAAAAAATGGCGAAAGAGGCCTTACTAACAGCGCAACAATACACACCACAAAAACATTACGAAGCCATCATCTCGGCCTATAAACAAGCCCAGAAAAATAATACCAAACCCTTACGTCACGTGCACTTGGGATTAGTCAATGTAATTTTTTTCTTGTTATTTTGTTGGTTACTAACTTGGCCCTTTTATCAACTCAACATACCTGAAATTCAAGCTCTTAATTTGCCCGAACACGGCTATCCACGCTTAACTAATTTATATTGGCGTAATCCAATCGATCCCGCTACCGCAAAAGAATTAGCCAAATGGGATATTCTCGCTTTAGATATGACTGCTCAGGCCTACAGCGCTTCAGCCATCAAAGAAATCCGCAAAATGAATCCGCGCATTATTATTTTGGCCTATACTTCAGCCAATGAAATGCCAACTTCCAGATTAGATAGCGTTGAGCCCAGCGGTTATGGCTTGTGGCATGATTTAGCCAAAGGAGACAAAAATGTTTGGCATCTAAAAAATTCCGCGGGTAATGATTTGGTTTTTTGGCCCGGCAATGTTTTAATGAATCTCTCAAGCACCGACGAAAACGGACAAACTTATGCCGATTATCTAGTAGATTTTTATGACAAAAAAATTATCGCTTCGGGTTTGTGGGATGGCTTTTTATTTGATAACACTTGGCAAAAAATTTCCGGCTTAGGGCAAGCCGTTGATATTAATAATGACGGTCGCAACGATTCTAACGCTGAAGCTGACAGAATTTGGTTTGATGCTTATAATACTTTTTTTAAAAAACTTCGTGAGAGAATCGGTTCGGGCTATTTGATTATCACCAATGGCGACGGTGATTATTCAACTTATGCCAACGGCCGAATGTTTGAAAGTTTTCCGGAATATTGGGAGGGTGGTTGGTCAGCACAAATGAACGCCCTAAAACGCCAACAAGAATCCGGTTTCAGACCGCGTCTTAATATTATCAATTCCGATTCCAACAATACCGGCAACCAAAATGATTTCAAAGCTATGCGGTTCGGCCTAACCAGCGCTTTAATGTTTGATGCTTATTATAGTTTTGATTATGGTCCCGCCTTGCGCGAACATCTTTGGTGGTATGATGAATATGAAGCTGATTTGGGCAAGCCCTTGGGATCGGCTTTTAACTTATTGGGCTCTTCTAATAGCTGGCAAGAAGGATTGTGGCAACGCGATTTTGAAAATGGTATTGTTTTAATTAACTCTACTAATCGTGAACAAAAAATCACCTTTGAAGCGGACTATGAAAAATTAAAAGGAAAATTTGATACTCAAACCAATAGTGGATCAGTCATTAACCAGGCCGTTATCCCCGCTCAAGATGGTTTGATTTTACTTAAACCAATTAATGAAATAGTTGAGGGCTCATTTATTAATGGTTCTTTTGCTAGAATCTTTGAAGCCGACGGTCGTCTTAAACGTTCGGGATTTTTTATTTATGACAAATCACTGCCGGGCGGAAGCCAAATCATTAAAACTGATATTAATAATGACGGCAACAAAGAAATGTTAGTCAGTTATCAAGGCGAGATCTCACTCTATGACCATAAAAAAAGACAGCTTAAAAAAATCTCTCCTTATGGCAATGGTTATCGCGGAAGCATCAGTATTGCCATCGCCAATAACGAACAGGGACAAAAAAATATCATCATTAGTCCCATTAGCGGACAAAGTAATTTAATTAAAATACTTAACAATGATTTAAGCGACACTGATCGCAAATTTTATGCCTACAACCAACAACAAAAAAACTTAGGTGCCAATATTTCGGCCTGCGATCTAAATAATGACGGCGTCTCTGAAATAGTTGTCGGCGCCGGACGCGGTGGCGGACCGCATGTTAAAGTTTTTGATCTGAGCGGTAAACTGCTTAATGAGTGGTTTGCTTATAGTAAATTATTCAGAGGCGGAGTCAATGTTTCTTGTTCTCAACTAAATACTAAACAAGCGCAAATCATCACTGGAGTCGGTTGGGGTGGCGGACCACATTTAAGAATTTTTGACAGTCAAGGCAAC
>CAZYUN010000029.1:2682-9225 GCA_964650755.1 uncultured Gammaproteobacteria bacterium | reverse complement strand
TAGAAACCGAACTTGCTTCTGCCAAAAAAATGCTTCAAGAACAATCCGATGATTTAGAGATGTCAAAAATGGCATCAGAAGAAATCGCGATTTTAGAGCAAGAATTAGCTGAAGAAGAAAAAAATATCAAGGCACTGTTAATCCCCAAAGATCCTAATGACAAAAAAAACGCGATTATAGAAATTAGAGCCGGCGCCGGCGGTGATGAATCAGCCCTGTTTGCTTCTGAATTATTTCGTCTTTATGCCCGTTATGCTGAAAAAAATGGTTGGAAAACAAAATTAATTGAAGAGAATAGAATCGGTATCGGCGGTTATAAAGAAGTTATTTTTGAAATTACCGGATCTAATGTTTATGCTAAAATGAAATTTGAAAGCGGAGTCCATCGAGTCCAAAGAGTTCCTGAGACCGAAAAAAAGGGTCGCGTTCATACCTCAACCGTAACCGTCGCCGTTTTACCTGAGGCCGAAGAAATTGATTTTAAAATAGATCAAAAGGATTTGCGTATTGATACTTTTTGTGCCGGCGGTCATGGCGGACAATCAGTTAATACCACCTATTCAGCAGTCCGCATCACTCACCTGCCGACCGGTTTGGTGGTTAATTGCCAAGATGAACGCAACCAAGTCCAAAATAGAGAAAAAGCCATGATGGTTTTGCGTTCCAGATTATTAGATTTGAAACGGCAAGAAGAAGAAAAGAAATTATCCGCCGAAAGAAAATCGCAAATCGGTAGCGGTGATCGTAGTGAAAAAATCAGAACCTACAACTTTCCTCAAGACAGAGTAACTGATCATCGAGTCAATGAAAATTATTCTAATGTACCCTCAATTATGGACGGCGAATTAGAACAAATACACAATGACCTAAGAAATTATTATGACTCATTAAGCATTAGTGAAGAATAATTCTGAATCAAAAAAATTACCTAAAATAAAAATCCGCCGATCCAACGATCAGCGGTTTTTTGTCAGTCAGAACGATGACTGATTATATTTAGACACAAAGAACAAAAATCAGATTGACCAAACACCCAATTGACGAACACCATCTTCTTCAAGTATCAAAGCATATTTCAAAACGAAGGTCGCTTTGCGATACTGGTGCCTTCGGCAAAACAAAATAGCCAGTTGATTCTTAAATCCCAACTTTTCAAAACGTTTTTTGGCGATACCCAACATAATGTCTTGATCGCCGTTTCTAAACAATTTTTCTTGACCGGTAATGGTAGAGTTAGGAATGTAACGGAATTTGACAACAGAGGCGCGATCAACAAAAACCCAAACATAAGATTGAGAGAAATAAGTTTTGGCAAAACCGGTCAAATGATGAGGATGATAGAATTTTTGAAAATCAACCAAATCATTGGAACGTCTCAAAACAAAAAGTAGAAACAAAAATTCTTCGGGAGTCAGAATGTCGGGCGGATAATTCACCTCACCCGCAAGCTTGATTTTCTGACGATCCGCAAAAAACAAACTCAAACAATCATTAAACAAATTATGATGGTCTTCCAAATATTTGATTCCGCCGAGAGTATTTAAGCTTTCTTTCAGTGCCAAAATACGCCGGAGATTATCTGCTTGAAACTCTGCCACTCTTTGTGGATCACGAGTCAACTCTTCTGCATTAAAAGCCCGACCATAAAATTCCATAATACTTTTCAAATAATCCTCAAACAAACCCTCAAAATAATAAGTGGAATCAGAATCGCCTGATGACATAGTTGTCTCTCCTGTGGTTGTTGGTTTTTATAAGGTGCCGAATAATATCTTAAAATATCCCCTGTTATTTGTCAATTATTTTAACAATCTGCTATAATCAAATTATGACTATTAAAGAAGCCCTGAACTCGGCGCAAGAAAAACTCAATAAAAAAAAGATTGCCTCGGCTCGATTAGACGCTGAAGTGTTATTGGCTTTTTGCCTCAAAACCGAACGTGAATATCTATTGGCCCACGATGAAAAAAAACTCACGCCAGCTGAACAAAAAAAGTATACGGGCTTGATTAAAAGACGTTTGGCTTACGAGCCGATTGCTTATTTAATTGGCACAAAGAATTTTTATGGACTTGATTTTAAAGTTGATTATCGGGTTTTAATCCCCCGACCAGAAACCGAGCAATTAGTAACAATAGTATCAGAATATGCTCACAAATTAGCTTCTAAAGGCCTCAAAATGGCTATTTTAGACGTTGGCACCGGTTCGGGGTGTATTTGCCTCACTTTGAAAAAGCTCCTACCCAAAATGAGCATAATCGGTCTAGAAGTATCTGGCGAGGCATTGTCCTTGGCTCGCCTGAACGCTAAAAAGCTTGATTTAGACGTTGTTTTCTTAAAAAGCGATCTTTTGGCTGGATTTGAAAAAGATTTAAGTAATTTTATTTTGGTTGCCAATTTACCTTATTTAGACCGAAACGAAATAAAAGATTTCCCGATTGACATCAAGCGCGGATTGAGTTATGAACCGAGTCAAGCTTTATATGCCGGCCATCACGGACTCAACGCCTATCGTCATTTATTTAAACAAATCACTAAATATAAAACTCAACCTCAAGCTTTGTTTATAGAAATTGGTAGCGCTTATTGGCGTGATTTTCTAAAACTATCCAAACAATATTTTCCGCAAGCTGACATTTCTGTGATTGATGACCTAACCAAACGAAAACGTTTTATCAAAATAATTTTTTAATATGGGTTTAACTTTTGCTTTTTTAGCCATTATCTCTTGGGGGGTTGGTGACTTTTTAATACAAAAATCGGCTCGTCGTTTTGGTGATTGGTTGGCAATGTTTTTTATTACCGCTTTTGCCACTATTGCATTGACTCCCTTAATTATCAAAGATTTGCCGAACCTACTCAATGATTCTCAGGGTTTGATTATTTTATTGCTTTCAAGTTTTGTTATTTTAATCGCCGGATTATTGGATTTTGAAGCCCTCAAAAAGGGAAAAATTTCAGTGGTAGAACCAATCTATACTCTAGAAATAATTATTACTACTACTCTTGCTTGGTTTATTATTGGTGAAAAATTAAGTTGGATTGAATTAGTTTTAATTGGTTTAGTTGTTGCTGGAATCTTTTTAATATCCACTAAACGTTTAGGTGACTGGAGTTTTAAAAAAATTGAAAAAGGGGTTTTTTTAGCTATCAGCGCTACCATTTTAATGGGTGGCGTTAATTTTTTATTCGGTTTCGGCTCAAGATTGACCAATCCCCTAATGATGAATTGGTTCACTAGTGTTTTTATAACTATTGTTACGGGTTGTTATTTAATCTACCACAACCAATTAAAATCTTTGACTACTCATTGGCGTGATCACAAAAAGCTTATTTTTGGAGCCGGATTATTTGATATTATGGCCTGGGTTTCTTATTCTTATTCAATGCTGTATTTGCCCATCGCCATCGCTACCGGCATCACCGAAACCTATGTTATTTTAGCTTCAATTTTGGGAATTATTTTTAACAAAGAAAAACTCAAAAAACATCAATGGGTCGGATTTTTTATTACTATTGCCTCAGCTATATCCCTGGCTTTTGTTGCTAAATACTAAAACCCAAAAATAACCAAAACTCCGCCATCTTTCATGGCGGAGTTTTTTTATGAAACAGAATCTTAAATTATTAAAGAAACAAGATTATTGACAATATCATCAAAAATAAAATTAAATCAGCGACTCGCATAATAAATCGTTAGCCCTTATTTTCAGTAGATGCTTCTTCTGTGGTAGCAGATTCAGTTGCGGTTTCGGTAGCTACTGGTTCGGGTTCAACCTCAACTTTTTGTCTATTAACTAATGCTACCACATCTTCAGGTTCATGACCGATGATTTCCAAGTCGGCAGAAATTTTCAAATCTTTGATGGTAATAGTTTGATCAAAATCATTGATAATTGAAGTATCAACTTCAATTTCATGAATTAATTGGTCAGGCAAACAACGAACTTCAATTTCTGATAAGTTATGAATCAAAACTCCACCCTCTTCTTTAATTAATTTTGATTCGCCAATAAATTTAAAAGGAACATTAGTATTGATTTTTTCTTTCATGTTGATTTGATGAAAATCAGCATGAGAAACTTTTCCCTTAATTGGGTCAACTTGATAATCAGCGATAATTGTTTTGACTGCCCCCTTACCATCAATTTCTAAATCAACGACAGTATTTTCACCGGCCTCTTTCAAAACTTTTTCAAATTTAGAAGCGTCTAATTCCAAATTAATATTCTCTACTTTGTGTCCATACAAAACAGCCGGGATCTTGCCGGCAGAGCGCAAGACAGAAACCGCTTTCTTTAGTTTGTCACGCAATTGTGCTTGTAATTTAATTGTCATAATCAGAATTTATTATTTATTTTTTCTTACCCTTTAAATATTCAAAGACCCCCAAAACATCATCAGCTGAAACCGGATTAGTAGAAGACAGATTTTTTATTTCTTCAAAGTTTAAATCAGTAACGACTCCCAAAGAAGAAAAGCCAAAACTTGTCGGCTCCAAAACCGCCACTACGCCCGATTGACAGTGCCGACAAGTGATATAAATCAAATGTGAACCCTCATGTTCAGCCACCAACGAAGTATCAAGCGGTTGGTGCTCTTTTGAGCAAACGGGGCAACGCGAAACTAACCGCAAACCGTCAGCGGGACGAATCGGTCCGAAATCATTGTTATTGTTAAAGTGATCTTTCATACGCCTTAATTATAGCACTAAATACCAAATTAATCAACCCTCCTATCCCCTGATAATTGAGCCATAACGCCCGATATTAATAATCATTCCGATTAAAAATAAAATAGACAACAAGAAGCTTCCGCCATAAGAAACGAGTGGCAAAGAGATTCCGGTTACCGGCAACAAGCCAATACACATGCCAATATTGATTAAAATATGAAAAAACAGCAAAGCCGAGGTTAATAAAACCACAAATAACCCAAAATCATCGGGTGCCCTAATCGCTGATTTATAAAAACGATAAAACATCAAAGCAAACAAGGTTAGCAACAAAAAAACACCGACAAAGCCAATCTCTTCGGCAATAACCGCAAAAATAAAATCAGTTTGACTTTCGGGAATGAATTTTAATTGGCTCTGACTGCCAAAACCCAAACCGCGTCCCAAAAACTTGCCGGCTCCGACAGCAATGATTGATTGCCTGACATTATAACCGCGACCGCGCGGATCTCTGCCGGAATCCAAAAAAACCATGATACGTTCTTTTTGATAATCCTCAAAAACAAAAAACCAAGCACCCAATAACAAAGAAGCCATAGTCAAAAAAACCAACATTACTTGCCAACGTTTTCGCACCACCAACAAAAAAGCCACCAACCAAATAAAAAACAAAACCATTGCTGAACCAAAGTCCGGTTGAACCATCGCCAACAACATCGGCAACAAAACCACGACGCCCATAAAAATAATATCCTTCAACCGAAAAAGATTGCGCGAATAACGAGCGCACAAATCAGCTAAAACAAAAATCAAAAAAATTTTAGTTAATTCTACCGGCTGAAAACTGGCCGGACCCAAATCAAACCAACCACGCGCGCCATTAATAGTACTGCCCAAGGGTGTTAAGACCAAAATTAATAAAAAAATAGACAAACCATAACCCCACCAAGCAAAATTCTTAAACAAACGATAATCAATCAAACTGACAATCAAACAAAAAGGAATACCAACTAACAACCAAACCAATTGTTTTTGAAAACTCACCAATTCATTGGTACCACGACCCAAAGCAACGCTATAAATCGCTAACAAACCAAAAATAGACAAGAAGATTATTGTTATTATTAAAAACCAATCGGTTTGGGCTAACATTTTTTTAAACCAATCAAACATAATTATTCGTGCCTTAAAGCGTTAATCGGATGCATTTTAGAGGCCTTTTGCGCCGGATAATAACCAAAAATCAAACCCACAGCCGATGAAAAACCAAAAGCGATAATAATTGATGAGGGTGGCAAAATAAATTCCCACTCAAAGCCAAGCAGTCCCGCCAAAAAACTAATCAAATAAGCAACACTAATTCCCAAAATGATACCAATAATACCGCCCAAAACAGTCAAAATCACCGCCTCCAACAAAAACTGCAAAAGGATTTCTACTCGACCGGCACCGACCGCTTTGCGCAAACCGATTTCAAAAGTTCTTTCTGAAACCGACACATACATAATATTCATAATACCAACACCACCCACCAACAAAGAAATACCGGCAATCGCTATCAACAACAAAGTGATGCCATTGAAAATCGTACCGATCATTTCTTTGGCTTCGGTCATGGTAGTTACTGAAAAATCATCTTTGTTGGTATCATTGCCTTCAATATCATGGCGTTCACGCAATACAGCGATAATTTCTTCGGCGGTCTCAGCTTCAATTGAAGTATCAACTAATTTTGCCGTAATCCATTGGACATAATCAACGCCCATGACTTGTTTTTGTAAAGTCAAAAGTGGCATATAAATAATATCATCAAAATCCAAACCAAATCCCCCGCCTCGCTCAGCCAAAACTCCAATAACTCTAAATTT
>CAZYUN010000029.1:0-2672 GCA_964650755.1 uncultured Gammaproteobacteria bacterium | reverse complement strand
TTTGCCGATTTTAACATCATTACCCACCGGATCCTGATTACCGAATAATTTTTCTGCTACTTTATAGCCCAAAACCACAACTTTAGTTTGATTATTATTTTCATCCTCGCTATAAAAACGCCCGAAACCGATCTCTGACTGATCCATATCAATAAATGAAGGTGTAGCACCGATAATGTTAATGGATTTTTGTTGATTAAGATAAGAAACAATCTCTTGATCAAAAATTGCCCCATAATAATTACTGACATTGCCTAATTTTTTTATAGCTTCAGCGTCATCAATTTTTAACGAGGTAATTTGTACACCGCTGGCCTGAGTCATAGCACTATCAACCGAATTACGTCCGGTAGATGGAACTTTGGTTTCAATTTGAATAATATCAGAACCAAAAGAATCAAGTTGCCCCAAAATCTGACCTTTTAATCCCTCACCTGCCGACATGACAATAATGACCGCAGCAATGCCAATAACAATACCCAAAATAGTCAAAACCGTTCTGGTCTTGTTGTTTTTTAGGGATTGAACGGCAATCTTTAAAGCGACTTGCATAAATTAAGTAATTTATAATTAAGAAGCGAAATTGCAAATATGTTTAAAATCACAAGAACGACAAGTATGTTCATTGCTATTTGTAGGAAAATCTCCGGCTCGAATCGCGTCAATCCTAGTGATTAATTTTTCTTGTAATTTTTCTAATTCCGCCGGCTTACCCAAAAATTCCAAAGTAGTGTTATTTTTTAAATAATGAAATTGAAGTGATTTAACTTTCTTGCCTAAACTTTCGGCGGCTAATTGATAAATCAGTAGTTGTTCTTTGTCTTCAGAAGCTAAAGAAGTTTTCGGCTCACCGGTTTTGTAGTCAACTAATCGCACTCCATCTTCTAATTGATCAACGCGATCAATCTTGCCATTAATGACATATTTCGGTCCCAATTTAAAAGTGAAACCCAACTCTAAATCAACCGGATACATCGGTTCCTTGATCCAAGCTTCATAAAACTCTTTAAACGATTTGAGTCCCCTATCATAATATTTTTGCTTGTCGGCTTGATCTTTATACCAATCATCAATAAAAGCTTGTTCATAAATAGATAAACACTCTTCCCAAGTTGGCAAACTGGCTGACTTTTTAGAAACTGCGTCCGAGCCGTCGTTCTTTTTTTGATTAGCCAACATGAAAAACTTTTCTAAAGTAGTGTGCATGGTTTTGCCAAAAGAAAAAGAACCTTTGCCGATAGTCGGAATTTGTAAAACATGAGCGAAACGATATTGATAGGGACATTTTTCAAAAGCAGCGAGTTGTGTATAAGAAAAGTGTTCAGGCAAAGGCAGGACCGGTTTGGTGGTTTCTGACTGAGTGTGTTCAACCACATCGTCTTCTAATGGGGAGTGAGTGGAGCTTAATGATTCGGCTTTGAGATCCAAACCAACCGCTTGCAACTCTATCAAAAAACGAGAGGGTTTCTTTTTTTGTTTTCCGCCATAATCAATAGCCGAAGACAAAAACAAACCTTCTTTGGCGCGAGTCATTGCCACATAAAACAAACGACGCTCTTCTTGCAAATGACTATCCCCTTCAGGCAAAATCTCTTTAGTTAATTTTTCGGGCAACTGAATCGGATCGGATTTTGAGATAGTTGGAAACTTCTTGTCAACCAAATTGACAATAAAAACATATTTGAATTCCAAACCTTTAGAGCCATGAATAGTCATGATTCTAATTGAATCCGGACCAAGGTCATCAAAATTGGGACTCAAAGAACCTTCTTCGCCCGCTTCTAATTCCAAATCCAACAGAGTCAAAAATTCTTTCAGGGTTGGAGTTGGTGAGTTTTTTTCAAATTCAATAATCCGCTTCAAAAACAAATTAAGCGCCCGAAGCTGTTCGTTGGCCGAGATTGATTCTTTTAGGGAAAGTTGTTTGAGCCAGCCGGATTCCGACAAAAAAGCCAACATTATCTCTGAGGTCTTTTTGTTATTAGAAGCCATTACGGTTTGGCGCTCTATAAAATCCAAAATAACCGTTAATTGCTTTTTTGTTTCGGCAGAAATGTCTTGATATAATTCAGCTTGTTTACAAATTTCAAACAAAGAAACTCCTTTGCGTTTAGCCCAATAAACAAGATTTATAATATCTTGATGTTTCAGATTCCAAGAACTGAAATTAAGCACACGATACATCGCCGGTCCTTCGTGATAATCATCCAAACATTTAAACCAACTAATCAGATCTAAAATCAAAGGCAAACGATATAATCCCTTGTTAGCCAAATACAAATAAGGCAAACGCGCCAAATCCAAGGCCTCAATAAAATCATCAGCACTTTTTTTGGCACGAACCAAAATCGCAAAATCCGACCAATTAGTTTCGGGATCAGCGTTGTATAAATCAATAATTTTGTTAACCACCAATTCTACCTCGTCAGAGAGAGTTTGCCCGAAAAGATGCTCAATTGTTCCGTTTTGTTGATGATGCGAAATTAATTTTTTAGATAAAGGAGTACCGGCATCAGTTGAAAGTTTAACCTCTAAACGATCAGGGTTGTTGTTTTGAATAAAATTATAAGACAAATCCAAAATGTTTTGGCTACTGCGATAATTGTCGGTCAAGAAAATTTCTTTGGCTTGAGGGAAATCATCTTTAAACTGCATGATGTTAGAAATAGAAG
>CAZYUN010000028.1:0-9787 GCA_964650755.1 uncultured Gammaproteobacteria bacterium | reverse complement strand
ACAGGACCAATATATTGAAGCTATGGTGGAGGATTTCGCTCGCTTATTGGTCGAATTAAAGGATAAACTGGAGGGCTATGATACGATTATTAGCGATGATTCAAGTGGGCGATTGCCAGCGATTGTTTTGCGTAGGATAATTAATAAAAAAAGAAAAGCAGCTAACTTGCCAGAAGTCAATACATTTTTTGTAGCTAGTGGTCGGCATAATTTTAGAGCTATTAGGAATAAAATGCTAGATTTTTTCAATAAAAAGAAAGATGGTATTGGCAAGGCTTTATTAGTTTCCGAATATATTTCAAGTGGCGGAAGCATCGAGCAATTAGTTAAGGTAATGGAAGAAGTGGGGCTGGATTTTGATCTCTCTGTTATTTCTATTGAAGAAGAGCCGGATCATTATGCGGGTAAAGATTTTGTTAAACATTTGATTTACGGAGGCGTTAATAGTGGCGGGCTATATTTTTACGGTCACGGAGGGACTGGTGTCATTAAAGATGAGTATGCGGGCAAAAGTGCTCGCAGTATCCATCCCATTAAAAATCCCAAAGTTTTTCAACAAAAAATTAATAGCACTAGGGAAAACATGAATTTTTTAGCAGACGAGCTTTATTCACTAGTGGAGACAAAATAAATATATGCTGGTTCATATTAAAAAACTCGTTAATTCTGCCAACAAAGGCGGTTTTGGTATTGGCGCTTTTAATACCTCTAATTTAGAAGTGACTTTGGGTATAGTTAGGGGCGCAGTAGCTCAAAAATCGCCGATTATTATTCAAGTGTCAGAATCAACCATCAAATACGCCGGACTAAAAACGATTGCCGGTTTAGTCCAGTTGATAGCTAATAGCGAGGGTAAAGAAATTCCTATCGCCTTGCATTTGGATCATGGCAAGAGCTTTCGTTCGGTAGCTGAGTGTATCAAGGCAGGATTTTCTTCAATTCATATTGATGCTTCAGAATTACCTTTTGAGGAAAATATCGCTTTAACTAAGCAAGCTGTTGATTATGCTCATCGTTATGGTGTTTGGGCTCAGGCGGAATTAGGTGCTATGTTGGGTAAAGAGGGAATGACTGAGGCCGATATTCCTGAAGATCCAAATGAATATATGACTGATCCCGACAAGGTGAAGGAATTTGTGAAAAGAACCGGAGTTGATACTTTGGCTGTTTCGGTTGGTACTTTGCATGGCTATTTTAAAGGTAGAGAAAAGATAGATTTTCCGCGTTTGAAAAAAATTAACAAACAAATCCCCAAAATACCATTAGTGCTTCATGGCGCTTCAGGTTTGATTAATAATGATATTTCTCAATCAATTAAAGCGGGAGTTAGGATTATTAATATTGATACTGATTTGCGTATTGCTTTTACAGAAACCCTAAGAAAAACTTTTACGCAAACTCGGTCCGGTTTTTATGATCCTCGAAAAATTCTCGCACCATCAATTGAGGCGGTTAGTCAAATGGTAGAAAAAGAAATAAAAGTTTTTGGCAGTGGTAAATAATTTTTTATGTTTATAAATATTTTAATTATATTAGTTTTAATAGTTAGTTCAGCAATCTTTTTGAGTATCGTCATAAAAAGATTGCCCGATTTGAAGACGCTTGATTTTTCTAAAATTCCCGAAGAAAAACAAGGGGGCAATAAAAAAAGATTTTTAGAATCAAAGTTTTTGCGAGAAAACAAGAAGCGGGGCGAAACAATCAAAAGAGCGATTAATCCGCTTAAAGACAAAACCGGGGATTGGTTGGAAAAAATCCAAGATAATGTTAGATTGCTGGAGAGAAAATACAAAAAAAATGTAGATATTGAACAGATTAGTGTTAAAAGTATTAACGAATTATTGGCTGAGGCCGAAGCTTTTATTAAAAATGATGATTTATCGGGAGCGGAAAAATGTTTGATTGAAATTATCTCTCGTGATAGAAAAAATTTTCGCGCCTATGAATTACTCTCTGATGTCTATAATTTAGAAAGGAATTATCATCAGGCCGAAGAGGTTATTAAATATTTGATTAAATTATCTTTGTCTGAAATGAAGCGTGGCCGTCTTAATGATAAACAAAAAGATGGTGTAGAGGATTTAGAAAATCAAATGATAGAGGTTGTTGATATTGATAATAATTTATCTCGTTATTATGATGATTGGGGTCGGGTGTGTGAGGCGATGGACAAACCCGAAAGAGCATTAGAGGCATATTTGAAAGCTAGTGCCGTGACTCCTAATAACCCTAAATTTTTAGATAAAATTATTGAGTTATCTATTGTTGTTAAAGATGTTGGTTTGGCACAAAAAACCTACCGTCGATTAAAGGAAATTAATCCCGAAAATGCCAAATTAGAAGATTTTAGAGAGGCACTTGAAAAATTAAAATAAATGTGCTAAAATATTATTGTTTTTTACGATTGTAATTTGATTTAAAAAATATAGCAAAATTATCATAGTTGCTCTGAAATCTTGTTTTGGTGGTCAGTCCTTGTTTTATGATAATAGTATTGCCGTTGTAGCTCAGTTGGTAGAGCGCATCCATGGTAAGGATGAGGTCTCCAGTTCAATCCTGGACAACGGCTTCGGTTTAAATAAATTTGAAGCGGGAAAGCTTATTTTATTATTAGTAAATTGAAAATATTTTAATAGCAATGTTATCAAAGATGGTGTTTACAGTAAACTTTTATTTTGATATAATGGTTATATGACTACCATTAATGATAATAATTTAAAGTTAATTAAAAAACTTTATTCTGAAGGATTAAGTGTTCGTGAAGTTTCAGAAAGTATTAATGCTCCGCTTAACGCCACCTTTTATTTTTTTAGAAAACATAAAATTATTAGACGTTCAGCACAAGACAGTAATTCTTTAAGATTTGAAAAAAAACCATTATCTTTTCGAATAAAAAATAATTTATCAAACGAAGAAGAAAAATTGAAAATTGCTGGACTAATGCTTTATTGGGGTGAGGGGTCAAAAAGAGGTAAATCCGTTGATTTGGCTAATAGTGACTCTACAATGATAAAAATATTTCTTAGATTTCTAAGAGAAATTTGTGTAATTGAGGAAAAAAGATTGAGAGTATATACTTATTGTTATAGTAATCAGGATTTGAATTGTTTATTAAATTATTGGTCAAAAATAACGAAAATACCATTATCTCAATTTAGTAAACCGTATGTTAGGAATGATTATAAAATGGTGGCCGGAAGACAAATGGAATATGGTATGATACATATTAGGTATAGTGATAAAAAATTATTAAATTATTTATTGAAAGAGATAAATAAATATCAACAAGATTTTAGTTAAATAAAAATGGGTCGATACCAAAGTGGTCAACTGGGTCGCACTGTAAATGCGATGGCTTCGCCTTCGAAGGTTCGAATCCTTCTCGGCCCAAAAATCTTAAACCTCGCTTTTGGCGGGGTTTTTGTATTGGTTTTAATCGATATTTGATTTAATTAGTGCGGATCTGATTTTACTAAAATAATCATAAGTGATATACTAAATGATATTTAAGAAAACAAATTAATTACTATTATGAAAGAATCATTTTCATCGCCCGAATTAAAAAGAGAAATTACTAAGGATGATGTTATTACTGTTTATAAAAAATTCGTTGAGCGCGGTATAAAAAATCCCGATAATTTAGATTTTATGGATCCTGAAGTGAAAGAAGCAGAGGATCTTTTATTGGCTTGGCAGGAACAAGAAGATCAATCAGCTAGTAGTGATGATGAGTTGCAATTAAGAGCCAATCTTGCAAAAACCATGTTTTATGTTGATGCCGGTTTTGATGATTCTGATTATTTGGATGAAATTTTACACGATTGGTTGATTCAGGATTCTCAAAATGCAGAAAAACAACTTGATAATCCAGAAAGAATTGAAACTCGTCGGCAGATAGCTCAAGCTATGAATAAGATTAGATCCATGCTAAAATCGCAAAAATAGTTAGTTGTCATAAATAAAAAACCTCTCCTTTGGGAGAGGTGTTTTTTTACTTGCTGATTTGTTTGTAGTAACTGGTTTATTTCAAAAAATTTTATCAACAGTTATATGTTTAGTTTTTATTATTATTTTATGTTATAATAAATTTAATATTATGTTTTATGGTTAAGGATATTTTTAAAATATTTTAAGGTACATAAATGGTATCCTCTAAATATTCCTTCATGTTATTATCTCGGGCGGATATTAGAAAAATTCGCTCTAATACAAGATCCCAAAGTAATCTTGCAATTTTAGATTTGGAATCAAGACCAATAGAAGATCAGAAAAAAGTAGAAGAAGAGAATAGAAAAAGGATGTTTTTAAGATTGGCTGGACTGGTTGGATTGGGAGTGGCTACATCTACACTTATCCCCAAAAAGGCCTCTGCTTTGGTTTTTGGTTCTACGCCAGCTTCTAATGTTGTGGGGGTTAAAGATTCAACTAATGCCAGAATCAATCCAGCCACCGAAGAAACGGTTGCTTCGTTATTAAAGGCGTCTGATTTGACTTTTGATGGCACTGATTTACAAGTGAAAGTCACCTCAATGCCAGCTGGCGGATCTAGCAGTTTTAGTGATTCAGGTGATAATCCTGTGAACGCCCTAGTGGACGACGTTACTAGGCGGGTGCAAGTTGATGTTCTTTCTTCGGCTCTACCGACAGCCGCCTCAAGGGACGTCACATTGGAAACAATTTCTTTGGGCGGATTAAAGCTTAATCTTATTATGGTGACTTCCGGTGATTATGATTATATTGGTGAGGCTGCCGTTGGAACAGCTACATCTGCAACTGGTTGGCGTATCAAAAGAATAGAAAACACCGCTAGCGGTCTTATTATCACTTGGGCAGAGGGGTCAACCGCTTTTGAGCATGCTTGGGATAATGGTGCTCCCAACAAGTATTCTTCTTATACCTACTCATAAAATATGGCTACATTTACTTATTTAAATACGCTCAGTTGTACTTCTGCTGCTACTACGGCCGGTTCACCAAATTTAACTTTACTGGCTACTTCTGCTGGTACCCTTGGAGTTGTAATTGGCACAAAAGTTGAACATGCTAATATTCCGGCAGATACATATATTATTGGTTTTAATAGTACCACGCAGGCTGTAATGTCGAACAATGCTACAACTACTGGTTCAAGTCTTACTGTTATTGCTACAAATCCAGCCATCATAAATATGGATGCTATTCCTGCTCAAGCTGGATTTAAGATTGGGAATGATGTTTACAATATTAGCGGGCCAAAGTTGTTTGTGGATTCTCATAGTAGGTATGGAGTGAATCAGACCACTTCAACCGCTATCGGCACGGTTATGCTTTCGTCTACTCTTGGAGGTCAAATAGAATTTAATTCTACAAAAGTGCGATTAATTGCGTACGACACAGGATCAGGTAATGTTCCTGCGCTTGACACTGTTATTAGTCAAGGTGGCGCCTCAGGAAAGCTTCTGGGGGTTTATTCGGCCTTAAATGTTGCTCCTACCACAGCTGGTTCTGCTATGCCCGCAACTGGCTTTATTCTTATTAGACAATGGAATAGTGTTTATTACTCTGCTGGCGCATTGACCGGGATTGGAGCGAGCGCAACAGAAAGAGATAGGGCTGGTTGGCTGGAAATTGTTGGTGTTGATGCTCTACTTCAAACTGTTTACCGATTAAATAAGTGGATGGCTTTTGGTGATTATTTTGATTTTCTGGGGGTGACGACAGATGGCAATAGAACTACGCAATATCAACTTCCAACCAATGGTGGAAATATGTATGTTCCTGGAGTAGAAGTCAGTCTGACTGCGCCACAAGCCGCAACATATACATGGGCAACAGATGTTGTCACTGTCACTTTAACGGATCACGGATTAGTTGCGGGCGACAGAGTGGAAATCAATTTTACGAGTGGCGATGGCACTCCCTATGGCGAATACACTGTTGTTTCAGCGCCTACCACAGGGACTTTTACTTTCGCTTTAACGGGCTCAGGAACTGGTGGAAATTGCACAGTAACGGAATATGAATTTTATCCAAATGCCGGCAGTCAAACTGCATTAGATACAAAAATAGCCACGGATGCTATTAGGGGCAGGTGGTGTTGGATTTCCACGACTGGACTGGTGAGCTTTGGTTATGACGGAACGAATTCCAGCGGTGGTTATTGCCCACCCTCAGGTAGAAGAATCAGAGTACCAAATTTATTTTTTCAATGTTGCCCAGCAGCCGGATTAACCGCTAATACTATCCCTCATGCCACCATTGCTTCAAGAATGGAGTTTGCGGTGACTGGAGGCGGTTATGTTGAAATGGATAAAGTTTCTATCAACTGGTACATGAACCTTAATCAACCCTTTGATATTCGCCTGACAAATACGTTTACTTTTGACAACTTGGCTCTTACAGAATGCGCATCGCCTATCGCTTGGTACAATGTCGGAGTTGGGCAATCGGCAGCTTTGAGTAATTACGGATTTTTACTGGGAACTTGTTTTGCGGGTGGGACAATGGATAAATGCGTCTGGACACGAGCCGTACTTTCCGCTACAGGTAATTACGTGAAGACTATTTCATACATAGATGGATTTACTTTTATTAATGAAAGAGTTCATCAGATATACGGGAACAGGGGTCATGCTACATCTGGGGCAATGACTTTAACATATAGTTCAAATTGCATTTGGGAAAATTGTTTAAACGGCGGTGGCTTGAATACAGTATCTTATTGTTCCGATCTTGAATTTATAAATACTACTTATTATGATCATCCTGCTACGACAACATATCAGGTTGCTAATGGTAACTATATGTTTGTTTTTTCATATACCAACTATGTCAAAATAGACGGGATAAATTTTGGTGGATTGAGAATGGTGCAACCAGTAAGTGGTATATTTTCTGCGGGAACATTCAGTTCTTATATTACCCTAAGGAATCTTGGAACATATGACGCTCCACTTGATTTAGGCGATGTCAGGGTAGACGATGTTTCTTGGACAAGAGTCACAACGACAGCAACGATTACATCGGTAGCTCACGGATTAAAAGTGGGAGACAGATTTGTTGTACCGATTTGTACAAACACCGCAGCTATAACGGTTGCCGTCAAAACAGTTCTTTCCGTTCCGACTCCCGACACTTTTACATTTACTTGTGTCAGCTCAGGAACAACTTCCGGAACTCTTTCTTATTTTCCCACAGTCAGTGTCTATTTATTTATCGTGGCTTCAGCGGCTAACAATATCCTAGTTCAAAGATGTTTTGTTCCCCACACGGCCACAAACTTATTTACGGTGGATAACTCTGTAAAAAATCTCAGGTTAGACAACATAATTGGCGACTACTTGAATGCGTTTAGGCTTGCTTGTTTAAATCTTACCATCCGGTCAGTGTCTGGATATCCTCCTTTGACAGCTGAAACTTCAACATATGGAACACACAGATTGGATGCCTTTAACGCTGATGTGACCACAAATTTAACAAACCTCTCATGGTCAAGGACTACGACTGTTTGTACTGTAACTTGCGCGGACCATAAATTAAGAACAGGTCTCCTAATAAATGTTACAACCTCTGATGATAAGACGGCCGTTCCCCTCGGTACCAAATCAGTGACGGTTATTAACTCATCAACTTTCACTTTTACCTGTTTGAATGCGGGGGCGACAAGTGGAGTTCTCGATATCAGAACCGTTGTAGATAGAATTATCCTCATGATGAATGAGGCAACAGCCGAAACAGCAGATCAGATTTCCAATATGACAGGCACCGCTGCTTTCACGTCCGCTGGCGGGTTGGTGCTCCCAACAATCGGTGACTCTGTTACTTTTGAGAGTCCGACTTGGAGATACGGATTTACAGACTTTTCCGCAGCTCCTGTGGTTATGGGCACAGCAGCCATAGCAAATTTTAGAATTGAGTACCAGCTGGACAAGAATAACGGAAGTGGATATGGGGCGTGGCACAATATGTATTATCGAGAAGTTACTGGTTCTGGTGGCGGGGCGGGTACTTATACTTTTACGGTTACAGATGCTTCAAGAATTGAAGTCGGTGATTATGTTATAGGAACCGGGGTTGGGGGTCTTGCTAAGGTTACCGACATTACCGATACCACAATTACCGTGGATGAGCCAAATACAGGAGCAGTTTCAGGTCTGATCACTTTTTATGCCCACCAAAGAAATGAGGTTCTTTCCGGTCTTGGTTTTAAATTTAAGATAAGAATAACTTCAATAGCTACTTATGCGACAGCCATTACCTCACTTTCCATTTATGCTGATTCTGATGATACAAGTAGAGCCAAGCTTTACCCCCTTGATGAATACAACCTCACCTTTACAGGACTGCAAACTGGGACCAGGATCGCAGTGCGAGAAAGTGGTACAGAAAATTTGCTTGACATAGTAACCGCAGTGAATGGTTCCGCAATATATACTTACAATGAGGCGGGAGTCACAGTCGATTTCGCGATACTCGCTCCGGGATACTTGTTCCAGAAGATTACAGGATATACATTAGATGATACTGATGTTTCTATTCCTATTTCTCAAAACGTTGATTATGGTTATGTGGCTTCTTCTGCTGAAACAATAACCTTTAACGGTACAACAAAAAGAATTATTTGTGACGCCGGCACAACCTCAATAAGTGTCCCTGGCATTTATAGTATGTGGGTAGATTGGGCCCTTACGGATGACAATCTTCAATATCTCGCAGCCTTTTCTGAGCTCGGCGGGAATACGATTGATAGCGGTGCTGGGACTAAGGTGCCGGTTTACGGTTTTTTAATCAATGGTTGGCGTATTTCTCCGGATGAAGCTAATCATACTTTAGCAGTTACGGGAGGTATTATTTTGGTTGATGGTGGTGGCGATCCATTTGTAGATACTGTCGGTGACTATACTGTTCGCATAAATTATCAACAGCCGGTACAGGCCATTGTGGTTTCCGTTTCTACTGGTAGTGGCTTGTCCGAAGCGCAGAATACACAGCTTATGAAAACACTAACAGTGGGTAAGTTTTTGGGATTAAAATAATTGGCGTTGACGTAGTAATTAATGGTATAATAAATTTATTATAATAATATATTATGAAGATAGAAGATCTTATTGAACTATTAAAAAATAGATTAAATACTTTTAAGATTTCTCGAGATTACGCTCGGATGAGTGGTGATTTGGAAAGGGTTAATGCTGCCGATATTGAAATTAGCGGCATTGAGGATACTTTGTATAAACTTAATTTATTGGTTGGCGCTTCTGAGACGGCGGTAGCGGAGGATAGCAGTGTTAAAGACGTTATAGTCGCTAATTCTGCTGACGTTTTTAATGAATACGATATAACTTTATATGCTACTGATCCGCTTCACGAATCAAAAGTGGCCGATATTTTAAGCGCGATGGGGGAGATGAAGAGCGTAGCTGATGTTGACGCTTATATTAGTATGAAATATCCGACTAGTCCGGTGACTGGTCAAATGGTTATTGGTGCTGCCACAAGTTACAATGTTGACGCTCGTTTAATGATGGCTATTATGGAGCAGGATTCTCGGTTTGGCACGCTTGGCAAGGCTGTAGCAACTCTAAATCCCGGCAATGTTGGCAATGATGATTCCGGCAATATTAGAACTTATGATTCTTGGGCCGACGGCGTGAATGCTGTTGCTGATTGGTTAAATAGACATCGTGGCCAGACGATTTTAACAGTTAAAGAGCCAGAAGATATTCCGGTTGAGGTTGTTGTGCCAGAAATTACTACTACCACTCCAGAGATTATAGTTGAGCCGGAATTACCGAGTCCCGCTACCTCA
>CAZYUN010000027.1:0-9803 GCA_964650755.1 uncultured Gammaproteobacteria bacterium | reverse complement strand
GCGTTGGCAACCGGAAGCATTCCCGGGTGTCCCATACAAATGGGGCAGATGTTTTGGTTGGCTCGATCTTTTAGTTCGTAGCCATTTTCACAAGTGCAAAACATCTTGCTTTTGGTTTTTAGTTCAGCGTGTATTTCCATGCCGATGACGGGGATATATTGAGGCATAATTTTCCGGCGTTAGTGTTTGAAATTAAATTATTATTGTTTATATTATACGCTTTTTTAGTTTAAAAATCAAGAGCGCTGATTTGGCTGTCATTGGTTAAGAAAAAGCTTGTTTTTTTGAAAATAATAAAAAACCGACTCGCGAGGAGTCGGCGGAAAGTGCTTATGACGGCTGACCGTATTTCGGTTGCCGATGAAAATAATCATACAATTCAGAGATTTCGGGATACAAGGCGATGATTTGGTCATGAATCTGCTGACACAAGTCGCGAATTTCCCACTGGGCATCGGGCTTCAGTCGCAGATCAAAGACCCGAAACCATTGCTCCAGATTGCCGGCAACACAGATCTCGGACTTCACTGCATTGGGCAGAAGGAAGCGTGCATCCTCTTTGGGATTTTTGCTACTACCCTTGCTCTTGAGAAATTCCAACAACTTGTTAAATATCAACGAGATCTCTTGAAGCTGACTGACATAGAAATCATCAAGACCAGTTTCAAACATTCTTGGCGGAATAATGAAGTAGTCGTTTTCAAAAAAATCCTTTTCATCACAGAAGCGTTGCGATTCCTGAACAAATGAACAGAGACGGTGCCTGACCAATTGGTGCGTAAAGGCGCGCGACCCTACCATTCTCACCGCCAGCCAAGAGTTTTTCATCTTTTCTTGCGGTGTCAACGGAAAAGTGTTCCAGTATTGCAATTTTTCTAGTGACTCATAACAACCATGACTTTCAAAAAAATCAAAACTTTTGGCATCATAGTGATGAGTTTTAGCAACTTTGGTGACAATAGCTTCATCAAGAAACAGAGGATGATAGCGTTCCAAATAACGATAAATTGCCCACTGCTGGGGATAAACCAGTGGCTTGGGCATTTTTTTCAGCAAATCCCTGAAACAACGAAAGTTTCCGCTCACAATGAAACGGTATTTCTCTCGCACAAACTTCAGGGGAATGTCCAAAGAAAATGCTTCTACCAGCCAAATATCGGTGTTAATAAAAAAATCATAACGCAAGTCAAACACAAAAGAGGCCCAAGAAAATTCCAAAACCGCTTCGTGTCCGCTTTTGATCATTCGTTTCAAGAACTCGGCATAAGAATCGTCGGTGATGCGATGAGTTGACTGATAGGCGGTTCGTCCCGCCAACTCAATCATCCTTTCAGGCATCAAAACTTCGCCTTGAGGCGACATCAGGTCTCTGCCATTGAGGCAGGTCGCCAAAATTTCAATTTCACCCAGATGTTGGTTCTTCATTTCTCGTCCTTTCGTTTTGCTGTTCTTCTTTTGGTTCTTCTTTTGTTTCTGCTACAAATTGGGCACTTGCCATTTTTGACATTGAAATACATATTACAATGACTGCAATAAAATTTTTGAGCCGTTTTTTTTTGCCTTACTCGGAAACTGCTGTAGCTTTTTCTTTTGAGGGGTGGCATGAGTTTTCCTCTCTTTGGTTGGTTGAGGTTGTTGGTTTAGTTGTTAATGATCGGATCAATTAGTGTTGTGATATTTTCGTGAATATGCGAAATGGGTCCAATACCGTCAATAACTTTAAATCTGTGCGGTTCATCAATTGCCAGCTTCAAGTATTGATTTCTGACTCGTTGATAATACCGACGATCATATTTTTTTTCAAAAAAAGCATTTTTCTCGTCATTTTCTTTGGCCATTCGCTGATACATTTCATCAACAGTAATATCCAGACAAATTGTCAAATTAGGCCAGATTTCACCCATCGCCAAACGATTGCCAAAGTTGATTTGCTCTATTACTTGTCTGTCGCCATCAGCTCCGCCACCACCCTGATAGGCGGTAGTGGAATCCATTAGACGGTCAGACAAAACAATATTACCATCAGCTAAAAGCGCTTTGATTTTTTCAGCATAAAGCGAACGGCTCGCCCAAAACAAAAACATTTCAAATCTTGGAGTTCGTTGATAATCAAATGAAGTATCATTCAAAAAAGATGCTATTTGGGGGTAGTCAGAATGCTGAGACAGCGCTTTAAAAATAGCCGGCAAAGTAAGCTCGGGATTTTTCAATATGCCACGCAAAGCTTCGCCATAATAAGTTCCGCCCGGCTCATGTTCAACGACCACGCGATGGCCTCTTTCTTGAAGCCAACTCTGAGCCAGTTTGATTTGTGTGCCTTTGCCACAACATTCAATTCCTTCAAAACTGATAAGTTTTCCGATGGCGTTCATATCTGTTCTCCTTCTTTTAGTGTTTGAATGATTTTTTCTATTTGTTCAAAAAGCGAAACAAAACCATGATTGTTGTCAATCTTGTGAAGAGCTTTTTGGGCCAAATCGCGAATATGGATTTCTGTTTCCAATTGAGAGTCAGCCAAAAATTCTTCCCAGGTTTTGCCGGCATCATCAGTGTTCTGCCGGCGCTTAGTCAACCGCTCGTAACGGATTTTTTGATCCGCTTCTACGGCGATTAAAATAAAGTTGGGCTCGTTGATCAAGTGCTTGAGATCTGATTCCAAACGAACATTGGGCAATACAACTATTGAAGATTTCGCTTGTTTAACCTCTTGAGCAATCGCTTTAGAGAGAACATCTTGGCCAAATTCAGCCCGAAGAATTTTGCCCAAAGCGGCGAGGTTCTTGCGATTTTCTTCTAAATAAATGCGATGAACGATATCACGCAGGGGTTGCGAAAAACTAACCGTCGTGGCGCCATAATTTTTGACCAAATATTCGGCGATAGTGTCTTTGCCCGAGGCAATTTCACCCACCAAACCAAGAATGTATTTTTGGTTGCCAAAAATTTTTTGAGTTCTGGTTTGAGTTTTTCTAATCGGAGAAATGGGTTGTGAGGTAGCATCATGAGATTTTTTTTCGTTACGCCCCATTAGAGACACTGTTTGATCCTTTCGGTTGTTGTTAAGGTGCAGAAAGCTTTTTAAATTTAGCAAAAACATACGATTTGGTCAAGTTATTGGTTATTATTTTAATTGTAGCAGAAAGTTTGATTTTTGGGTATTTGGGCTAGTTAAAAACCTAAAAAAATCTGAAAATATACTAAAATCACTAAAAATATACCGAAACCAAACAACCCCTTAAAACAAAAAACCCCGCTTGTGACGGGATTTTTTATATTTAGATATTTAGATAATTATCAAAATGTTAGAGATTAAAAACTAACTCTGATGCCGGGACCCATAGAGCTGGACAAAGAAACATTTTTAATAAAAGTTCCTTTGGCGGCTGATGGTTTGGCTTTGTTTAAACTATCAATAAAGGCCTTGAAGTTTTCGGCTAATTGTTCGTCACTAAAAGAAACTTTGCCAATGATAGTGTGAACATTACCGGAATCGTCATTTTTATAAGAAACCTTGCCTTTTTTCAAATTAGTCACAGCTTCAGCAACATTATTAGAAACGGTGCCGTCTTTTGGATTAGGCATTAAACCCCTCGGACCAAGTATTTTGGCGATTGGTGCCAATAATTTCATAGCTTCAGGAGTGGCTACTAAAACATCAAAAGAAATTTTGCCTTCTTTGATTTCGGCAATCAACTCTTGATCACCGGCAATATCAGCACCCGCATTTTTGGCGGATTTGATTTGGTCTCCATCAGTAGAAATGACGGCGATTTTTATAGTTTTACCGGTACCATGAGGCAAAGAAACCGAGGATCTGACTAATTGATCGGTTTTTTTGGCGTTAATACCTAATTTGGCATGAACCTCAACAGCTGAATCAAATTTAACAGTTGCGGTTTTTTTGATCAAAGCGATGGCCTCAGCCAAAGCGTAAGATTGATTTTTGTCAATTTGACTTTTGGCTTCCAAAAATCTTTTTGACGGTTTGTGTTCTACTTTTTTCATATCATTAAAGTTAAGTGGTGCTAATGTTTCTATTTTTAGAAACTCCCACCGGTTAATTAGTTTTTTTAATCAGCGATTTCTACACCCATTTGTTTGGCGCTACCTTCAATAGTTCGCATTGCGGCTTCAACATCAGTAGTATTTAAATCAGGTAATTTTTTTTCAGCTATTTCTCGCAATTGAGCACGAGTCAATTTGCCAACTTTGTCTTTTAGGGATTTGCCTGAACCGCTTTTGATGCCCAAGGCCTTTTTGATTAAAGCTGAGGCGGGAGCGATTTTTAAAATGAAATCATAACTGCGATCTTCATAGACAGTGATTTCTACCGGAGTGATTTCACCACCGCGATCTTGAGTTGAAGCGTTAAATCTTTGGCAGAACTCGGCGATATTAAGACCGTGTTGACCCAAAGCTGGACCGACTGGAGGTGCTGGATTAGCTGCACCGCCGGGGATTTGTAGTTTGATAATTGTCTTTATTTTTTTTGCCATATTTTTTTCAATTATTGTGATCCTCAGAAAATTTGTTAGTGATAACAAGAAATTTTTAAGGGTTACATTTTCTAGATTAGTCCGACAGTGAGAAGCATATCGGAATCAATACTTATGTTAAATAAATATTTTTATTTTTTAGGACTCTAAGGATTCTACTGGATTTATGTCTGCGCAGGAACAACAAGCGGGAATGACTAGAAATACAAGAATAGTCAGCAATTAAAATTAAATCTTTTTAATCTGTAAGAAATCAAGTTCTACCGGAGTTTCGCGTCCAAACATAGAGATTTGGACTTTGATTTTACCGCGAGTTTCATCAACTTCAATAATCTTGCCTTCCATATTCTTAAATGGTCCGTCAACGATTTTGACCGGATCGCCGATTGACATATCAATCTGATATTCCGGCTCATCAACACCCATGCGTTTTTGAAGATTTTTGATTTCATCTTCAGAGACCGGAGTCGGTGTATTGCCTGAACCCACGAAGCCGGTAACATGAGGTGTGTTGCGGACTACATACCAAGAATCGTCAGTCACGATCATTTCTACCAACACATAGCCGGGATAGATTTTTTCTTCAACGACTTTGCGTTTTCCGTTCTTGATGCGGATCTTTTTTTCTTTGGGAATCATGATAGCGAAGATTTTGTCTTCCATATCCATTGATTCAATACGTTGTTTGAGGTTGTATTCTACAGCTTCTTCCAAACCGGAATAAGTGTGGATTACATACCAGCGTCTGCCAAGTTGTAAATTTTGTTTGGCCATATTAAATAATTAATGTTCTATTGATTGATTTTGGCTATAATTTTAGCCAATTATTTTTTTAGAGTAATGATCTCTTGCAAACCTAAGCCCAAGACATAGTCGCAAATCCCCAAAAATACAGCCACCAACAAAGAAATAATAATCACCAAAACGGTGTGTTGTTTGATTTCTTTGGTGCTGGGCCAAGTGACATTCTTCATCTCTTGGTAGGATTCTTTTAAATATTGTTTGGTTTTTTCAGTCAAGGTCATATTTTTCGTATTTTAAAATCCCCGTCAGGGGACTTTTAGTATTTGTATTATAAACGAAAGTGGGATTAAAAGTCAAGTGGATAACTTGATTATTCTGATTCTTTGACATCAATATCTAGTTCTGGTGTCGCTGGTTTGATGTTATTTGGCTTGTTTTTTGTCTTTTTTGGGTTGTTTTTGGCAACAACATCGGGGTTGGGGGAGTATAGTTTGTTTTTTATTTTCCAGCGATCAACGAATTGCCCGATACCTTCTTGTTCTAATTTGTTTTTGAGTTTCGGTCGGCTTTGTGACCATTTAAGCAAGCTCTCAAAGTTTATTTTATAAACCCCGCGCACGACAATATAAAGCAAATCACCGGTACTGATGGCTCGGCGAACGGTTTTTTCGTTAATGCCAAACATGTTTGCAGCTTGAGAAATCGTCAGTCGTAATGGAGCTTTTTCAGCCATAAATTATTTTTTGTCTAAAATTAAACAAAATAATAGCAAAATATCATTTAATTTAGAGTTTTTGCCCGAAATAAATGTCCAGGCATGTCTGGACATATCTTAACACTAAAAATATAAAATGTCAAAACCATAAAACAATGGGGGAGAGTTGATGCAAGACAAAACAAACTTGTGGATAACTACTTGCCAATAGTTGTGGGTAGTGTTATAATTAACTCAATCCTTTTCTTAAGCGGTCAAGGGTTAAAACAAAAAAATATCTAAAATTAGCTATTTTATTTATGGCCGTCCTGCGGTAATTTTTTCTTTTTTTATGTTTTTTGTTTAATTTTAGATGTTTTTTGAATGATTGTTCAGAGTCGTCGTTAATTTAATTTTAATTTCGTAAAGTGGATAACTGTAACATTTTATCCTTTTTATCGTCTTATAAGATGAAAAACCCTTTAGTAGAAAAAATCCTATTTTTACGCGTTAAAAACAAAGACCATGAAGCTTACGGTCAGTTTTACGATTTATATGTTGAAAGGATTTATCGCTTTATCTTTTTTAAAGTCAATTCCGAAGAAGATGCTAAAGATCTGACTTCTGAAGTATTTTTAAAAACTTGGCAGTATCTGAAAGCCGACAAACCGATCAAGAATCTCAACGCCTTTGTTTATATGGTGGCACGCAACTCGGTTATTGATTTCTATCGCTCTAAAAGCAAAAAAGATGTTGCCGAAGAATTTGTTAGCAATATCGCTGATAATGATTTGGCCAGCAGATTATTAGATCAACAATTAGCTGATTCCGAAACCGCCGAACTCCTGACCGCTCTAAAAACTCTAAAAGAAGAATATCGCGAAGCCATTACTTTACATTATTTAGATGAATTAAACATCAAAGAAATTTCTTTGATCCTACAAAAATCACCGGGCGCCGTCAGGGTTTTGATCCATCGCGCGCTCAATGCGCTCAAAGCAACACTAAAAAAATCTTAACTTTTTTAAATAAAGTGTCTAAAAACATTATTCAAAACTTAAAAAAGATCAAATCATTAGAATCCGTAGGCAAGCCGGATGCTTTGTGGTTGGCAGAAAATCGCCGAATATTGATGATGCAAATTAATCCTCAAAACAAAAAAACTGAATATAATGTTTATCAATATTATTACGAGTTTGTTCTTTCGTCTTTACGCCAACAGATCTTAAGACCCGCTTTGATGGCGATGTTGGTAGTGGGAGCATATTTTGGCTATACTGCTACAATCATGTCGGCAAAAGCCAGTTTGCCCGGTGAAACGCTATATCCAATAAAAGTTCTAACCGAAAAAGTTCAGTTAGCTACTACCGTTTCTGATGAAAGCAAAGTCAAATTAAAAATGACTTTTGTTTCTCGTCGTGGTGATGAATTGCAACAATTAGCCAAAAAAACTATTAATGAACCACAAAATAAAGAAAAAAACACTGAAGCGATTGCCAGCACTGTGAAAAAAATTACCGAAGAGGTTAAAGAGGTTCAAAAACATTTAGATAAAATAGAAAAAGCATCATCTGTTTCTGATATTATTGATACTGCCAAAGTTGTTGATGAAAAATCATTGAAAGTTGAAAAAGATATTATTAATGCTAATATCAGTTTAGATAATGAGGTTAAAAAAGATGTTGCCAAAGATGTCAAAGAGGCGATTGCTGAGACGGGTGCAGTTGGTTCTCAGGCCCTAAAAGCAATTGTCAACAAAAAAGAAGAACAAAAATCCAATAATAGCGAAGAAAAAATTTCTGAAAAAGAATTGAATTCAAGGGTCTCTGAAAGAATCAAGAGTTCTGAAGTTGTGGTGGCGACATTGGTTGCCGAAGTGAACAAGATTGCTACTACTTCTGAAGCGATTTTGGCTAAGTCCTCAAACACTTTAATTGTTTCTACTGTTAGTTCTGCTGTTAATACTTCTAGTACTACTCTAAAAGAGGCGGTTAAAGATGTTAGTGATGCCCCGATTATGGCTAAAGCGGTTATTGAAGAAGCGAAAAATCTTTTAGAAAACAAAGATTATGTTTCGGCTATCAACAAAATTACCGAATCAAAAGTCATCGCTGCCGAAGTCATAGAAAAAGCGCCAATTATAGACAGTCAAATTAAAACCGAAAACGCCAGTACCAGTCCGGCGACTTCTACTTTGATTAAATAATCAATTGTGATTGCGTCCAAAGACGAGCTTTGTGGTTATTTCAAAAACACAAAAATCGTCCTTGTCCGCAATATACATTTAGTATAAAAGCGAACAAGATCATTAAAACTTTAAGGGATTTGGGGGCTAACCTTGCTTGTCGGCAAGGATTCGGCTCTAAGGATTCCGCGGTTTTATAGGCAAAGGTCGATTGACAACCGTCAAGACCATGAAACCGCCGGTTAAATCTGTAGCTGGGAAGAAGCTGCCTGTAGAGACGCCGCGAAAACGGCTTCTCCAAGGGTGCTGTCGCCAGCGGAGACGCAGTTTTCTCGCGTCTTTACAAAGGGATGCTAAGTTCAGCGTAAAACAGATAATCCTTGTTGTCCGCCTTGAATTGATAAAGTTTTAATCTAACAAATAAGTTAAACTATGAAAAAATTTTTTACAGGTATTGTAGTTGCAGCCACTATGGCTTGGTCAATGGGTATCGCTGCCGTTTTACCGGTAGCCGCTGCCACTCCTGTTGATGGAGACATCATCAAGACCGCGACCAACTCGGCTGTTTATTATGTTTCCGGTGGCAAAAAGATGCTTTTTGTCAATCGTGGAACTTATTCAACTTGGAGCAATGCTATCGGAGATGCGACTGATAAATTCGCAACTTTGAAAGTTGTTTCTCAAGCTGAATTTGATGCTTTGGGATTTGGTGGTAATATTACCCTAAGACCAGGCACTAACTTGGTTAAATTCACTGATTCCGCTGATGTTTATGCAGTTGGAACCGGAGCCAAGTTATACAAATTAGCTGATTCAGCCGCTCAAACTGCTTTGTATGGCACTCTTGGTGCTGTTACTTTGCAATCCGGCTTCAGAGCTAATTATTATGACAACGGAAACCCCGTTGCTACCTTGACCGCTTCCTCAAAATATCCTGATGGAACTGTGATCAAATCAGGTTCTGATTATTACCTTGTTGAAGGTGGTAACAGAAGAATGATCACTACTGATGCTTTCACTGCTAATAGCTTGAAAGAATCATGGGCTAGAACTGTAGCTGATGTTTCAGCTTATGGTTCAGGTACTAATGTTTCCGGTAAGGAAGCTTGGTCTGCCATTACTGGTAGCACTTCAACTGTACCAACTGGTTCAGTTAGTGTAGCTTTAGCTTCTGATAACCCAGTTTCAAGAACTCTTATTGCTGGTCAGGCAACAGCCGAATTAGCTAAGATTTCTTTCACTGGAACTGGAACAGTTACCGGCTTAAAATTATCAAAGATTGGTGTTGCTGGAGATACTACATTATCTAATGTATATCTTTATGATGGCGCTACTCGTTTGACTGATGCTGGAACCTTATCTAGCGGTGTTGTTAGTTTTAGCAATGGAGCTGGTCTATTTACTGTAAATGGTACCAAAGTTATCACTGTTAAAGCTGATGTTGCTGCCGGAACTGGTGGTTTAAGCGTTGGTGTTTCTGTTAATTCAGCCGCCGATGTTATCGGAACCTCAGTTGCTGGTTCTTTCCCAGTCAATGGCAATATCATGAGTATTGCTGCTGATCCAGGTGATGTAGCTACTGCTACTTTAGGATCTCCAACTAATGTTGGACCTTCTGTTACTGCTGGCACTAGCAATGTGACTTTATGGTCAAATAGCTTAGTTATCACTCAAAGAAACGTTT
>CAZYUN010000026.1:0-9841 GCA_964650755.1 uncultured Gammaproteobacteria bacterium | reverse complement strand
TCTTTTTTGTCAGCTATGCCCAGAATCGTGGTGGGCGCTCCTTTGGATGTTACTGCAGTTGAAAAAAAAGCGGTAGAAGATGTTTTGGTCGCTTGTGGCGCCAGTCAAGTTTCTTTAGTTGAAAATATTATGGCGACAGCGATTGGCGCACGCATTCCGATTCAAGATCCGACCGGTAATATGGTGGTGAATATTGGTGGAGGTTTAACTGAGGCGGCCGTTATCTCTTTAGATGGTATTGTTAATTATAAATGCTCACGTATTGCCGGTTTAGCATTAGATAAAGATATTATTAATTTTGCTCGTGATGAATTTTCTTTAGTGTTGGGCGAAATGGTAGCCGAAGACATCAAAAAGAAAATTGGCTCGGCTGTGCCACTAAAAGAATATTTAGAAATGCCGATGCGTGGTCGTGATATTTTGAGCGGATTGCCAAAAGAAGTGAAAATTAATGATGCGCAAATTCGCGAAGCTTTAGAGCGCTCAATTGGCAAAATACTTGATACTATTAAAGCCACTTTAGAAACTACTCCGCCTGAGTTGGTCGCTGATATTTATCAGAAGGGTATTTATTTAACTGGTGGTTCGGCGCAACTGAAGGGTTTGGATATTTTGATTTCTCAAATGATTGAAATTCCCGTTCATATTGCTGATGATCCCCAGACCTGTGCTGTGCGGGGAATGGGAGTGTTGTTGGATGATGAATTATTGCTTAAAGATATTGTTTTGCCCTCTTCGCAATAATTAAGTTTAGCGTATTATGTTTGTGAAAATGATTAAATCCTCAATTTATGGATTAACGGCAATTTTGTTTGCCGTCTTTTTTCATTATTTGGGCTGGTTGGCACCCATAGAAAATTTGGTAGTTAGAACAGTTGCCCCGGTCCAGGGATTTTTTTATGGGGTTTCGCGCGGTTGGTTTGATTTTTATGATGATTGGCTAATCAAGCGCAATTTGTTGGGAGAAAATGAATATCTAAAAAATGAAAACATTAAGCTTCAAAGCGATCTTTCTCGTCTCAAGGCCATAGAAGAAGAAAATGAAATTTTAAAAAAAGAGCTTAATTTTATTGAAGAAAAAAAATATAGTTTTGTTTCGGCTAAAATTATTACGGGTATCTCGGATTCGCTGTCGCAATCAGTAATCATTAATCGCGGTAGTCGCGATGGTTTGGAGACGGGTTTGGCGGTAGTGGTATTTTAATCGGAAAAATTATTGAAACCGGAGCCGATTACTCCAAAGTTTTGTTATTGAAAGATAGCAAAAGTCGGGTAGCGGTAACAATTCAAAATTTAGATCATACCGTCGGATTGGTTGAGGGTCAATATGGCCTGTCTTTTTCAATGACTAATATTCCTCAGAATCAAGATATTAGAGAAGGGGATTTGGTAGTGACTTCTGGTTTAGAGGGAAAAATCCCCAAAAATCTTTTAGTGGCCAAAGTCGCCAGTATTAAATCAATAGAATCAGAAATTTTTAAAACAGCGATTTTAACGCCGATTCTTAATTTTGATAATTTGAGTAATGTTTTAGTTATTATTCCTTAGGATTATGAAAAACAAAGCTCTGAAAATTTTTATTTTAGCATTACTGATAGTTTTTTTTCAATTTTTATTACAAAATTTATTTGGCGCTTGGGCCGGTAAGTTTAATTTGGTGCTGGTCTTATCTGTGGTGTTGATTAATTTTTTGACGCTTGATGATTTGATTTTGTTCGCGGTGGCTTCGGGTTTATTGTTAGATATTTATTTAGTTACTCCTTTCGGCTTGATTGCTTTTTGTTTGCTAATCAGTTTGATTACGACTTATTTTTTGTTTATTAATTTTTTTACTAATTTATCTATCTACTCTTTGATGTTTTTGGGCTTGTTTATGTCTTTTTTATTTCATCTTTTGTTGTGGTTATTATTGGCGGGAGGTTATTTTGTTGGTTTGATTGAAGTTTCTTATTGGCGTTCTGATTGGTTGGCAATCTTGTTGTGGCAGGGAGTAAGTAATCAATTATTAATTTTCATATTGTATTTTTTCATTAATCGCTGGTCTAAGAATTTTAAACCGATTTTTTTGAAATAGTTATGGCTAATAATCCTTTTAATTCGCTTAAACCGATTGATTTAAGCGCTGAAAAATCGTTTGATTGGGTGGAGGGCAATTTGTCTGCCAAAAACTCATCTTATTTGTCTGACGATGAACGTTTTGTCGGCTTGTCTTTGAGTTCGCGAAGAATTTTTTTGTTTTTTATAGTAATCTTTTTGTTTTTAACTGTGTTGGTCGGAAGAAGTTTCTTTTTACAAGTTTTATCGGGTGGCAAATATTATGTTTTGGCTGAAAGTAATCGTATTAAGATTGATTATAATAAAGCGCATCGAGGTGTTTTTGTGGATCGGCAGGGAAAAATATTAGTCAATAATTTGTTTGGTTTTTCGGTTTTTGTTATTCCCAATAATTTATCTAAAGAACCGGATGTTAGATTAAAACAATTAGAGTCGTTATCAGAATTGGTTGATGTTCCGATTGAGGAGATAGAAGTTAAAGTCAGCCAAGCGGAAAGTTTTTATTTTCAACCGATTTTAGTTCGCGCCGGCTTACCCTATGATCAGGCGATGTTGATTAAAATAGATGCCGAAGGTTTGCCATTTGTAGAAATTAAAGTTGATGCGTGGCGCTTGTATCCTTATGGCGAATCAATGGCTCATCTATTGGGTTATATCGGCAAAATTGATGCCAAAGAATACCAAGAGCTATCAGAGGAATATCTTTTAGATGATAATATAGGCAAGTCGGGATTAGAAAAAAGTTATGAAGATTATCTACGGGGACAACATGGACAAACTCGTGTTGAAGTGGATGCTTTAGGTAGAAGAAAAAAAATAATTTCTCAAAATAATCCGGTAGCCGGCCTTAATGTTGTTTTGTCGCTTGATGCTGAATTACAAAATTATATTTATAGTTTGCTAAAAGAAAAACAGCCAACCGGCAAAGCTTCAATTATAGCTCAAGATTGTCAAAATGGAGAGATTTTGGCAATGGTTGATTATCCAGCTTATGATAATAATTTATTTACCGGGGGTATTAGTGGTTCGGCTTATCGTGATTTGTTAGATGATGAGCGCAAGCCGTTATTTGCTCGTTCTATTTTAGGTGAGTATCCTTCCGGTTCAACTATCAAACCCTTACTTTCGTCAGCCGGACTTCAAGAAAAAATTATTACCGAAAAAACCTCTGTTAATTCTATTGGTGGTATTTATGTGGGCAAGTGGTTTTTTCCTGATTGGAAGGCCGGCGGTCACGGAACAACTAATGTGACAAAAGCAATTGCTTGGTCGGTCAACACTTTTTATTATTATTTGGGTGGAGGTTATGGTGATTTTGTTGGCTTGGGCCTAGAAAAAATGATTGGTTATTTTAAACTTTTTGGTTTAGGTCAAAAAACCGGCATTGATTTGTTGGGTGAGCGTAGCGGTTTTTTGCCTAGCGCTGAATGGAAACAAAAAACTTTTAATGAGCAATGGTATATTGGTGATACTTATCATTTGTCTATCGGTCAGGGTTATTTGTTGGTGACTCCCATACAAATCAGTAACTATTTGTCGGCGATTGCTAATAATGGTTTACTTAATCAACCGCATTTGGCGATTAAAACCGTTGCCTCTGATGGCTCAGAAAAACCCTTTGATTATCAACCATTAAGTCGTTTGCCAATAGATCCGGTTAACTTGGCTATTGTTAGAAAGGGTATGCGACAAACAGTTACCGAGGGTTCGGCCCGTTCGTTGAATTCTTTGCCGGTTGAGGTGGCGGGTAAAACCGGTACCGCTCAATGGAACTCTAACAAAGAAAATCATGCTTGGTTTATTGGTTTTGCTCCTTATGAAAAACCGAAATTCTGCTTGACAATTTTAGTTGAAGAGGGTGGCGAGGGTTCTTTTACTGCAGTTCCCTTGGCTCGAGAAATTTTTCAATATCAGTTTGGTAAATAATGGCTCTTGACACTTTTGTGTGGCTATGATATCATATTAATTATGAATTTCTCAAATAACCTTTAATGGGGGTGTTTTTAAATTATTATTTTTTATATTAATTTTAGAGTAATTAAGACATATGAGTGAAAATTATATTTCAACCGAAGGGTTGAAAAAACTCAAAGAAGAGTTAGAAAAATTAAAAACAATTGATCGCCCGGAGGTCATTGATCGTATTGCTAAGGCCCGTGAATTGGGCGATCTTAGCGAGAATGCCGAATATCATGATGCTCGCGAAAAACAAAGTTTTATTGAAGGTCGCATTCAAGAATTGGAGGCCTTGGTTAAAGATGCTGTTATTATTAAGGCAAAAAAATCAGATACTATTCAAATTGGCAATACTGTTCATGCTACTTGTGATAATGGCTCTAAAGTAAAATACACCATCGTTGGTCACTCTGAAGCCAGTCCCGGTGAAGGCAAAATTTCACATCAATCGCCTTTGGGTCAAGCTTTTTTGGGTCGTGGCATTGGTCATGAATTTGAATTAAAGATTCCCGCTGGAATTTTGAAATGCAAGATTGATCACATTGAGTAATTAATATTGTTTCAAAAAATATATTAAAAAACACTCGCCTAATAGCGAGTGTTTTTTGTTAAATAATATGTTTTTAGATATCAAGATTTTTAACTGTTTTGGCGTGAGTTTGAATGAAACGTTTTCTGGGGGCGACATCAGCGCCCATTAAGATATCAAAAGTTTCATCAGCTAGAGCCACATCTTCAATAGAGATTCTTTTCATTTTACGTTTTTGAGGATCCATAGTGGTTTCCCAAAGTTGATTGGGATTCATTTCACCCAAACCTTTGTAGCGTTGGATATTGATTTTAATTCCCGCAACTTCTTCTTGTTCGCCGACCGCAGATTCTCCTTCAACGGTGGCAATCATTTCTGGATTTTCAGAATCTGTCTCAGCTTCTTCTTTTTTGTTTTTGGTGACGATTTTGGAATTGTTTTTATTAGCCGATAATTTATCAACTAATTCTTTTTTGGCTTCCTCCAATTCTTCTTCGTTGTAGGCATAACGAAATTCTTTTCCGACTTGCACGCGGTATAGAGGTGGCATCGCCACATAAATATGACCCTGATGAATCAGGTCGGGAAAATGACGATAGAATAATGTTAATAAAAGTGTGCGAATATGACTGCCATCAACGTCAGCATCAGTCATAATAACTATTTTGTCATAACGCAAATCTTCAATTTTAAATTGTTCACCGATATTGGTACCTAAAGCGATAATCAAAGATTTGATCTCGTTGTTGGCTAACATCTTGTCTAAACGAACGCGTTCCACATTAAGTATTTTTCCACGCAAGGGGAGAATGGCTTGAAACTCGCGGTGACGTCCTTGTTTAGCGCTACCGCCGGCGGAGTCACCCTCAACAATAAATAATTCTGATATTTTTGGGTCTTTACTGGAACAGTCGGCTAATTTTCCGGGTAGAGCAAAACTTTCCAAAGCGCCTTTTCGCAAAACTGATTCGCGCGCGGTGCGAGCGGCCAAACGGGCTCTGGCTGCCAAAATGCATTTGCTCATGACCGCCTCAGCGTCTTTAGGATTCTCTTCTAAAAAGATTTCAAAGGCCTCTGACATGACTTTGTCAACTGCCGAGCGCGCCTCAATATTACCCAACTTGGCTTTGGTTTGACCTTCAAATTGCGGTTCTTGTATTTTAATGGAAATAACCGCGGTCAAGCCCTCTCTGACATCTTCGGCGGTTAGATTTGGGTCTTTTTCTTTTAGAAAATTATTTTTTCTGGCATAAGCATTAATGGTACGGGTTAAAGCGGTTCTAAAGCCGACTACATGCATACCACCTTCGGGATTATAGATGTTGTTGGCAAAGGGCAGGACTGTTTCATTATATTCAGAGGTATATTGAACGGCAATTTCAACATTGATATTTTCAGCTTCTTTTTCAATATAGAAAATATTAGGGTTTTGGCTGGAGCTGTGGGAATTAATGTGTCTGACATAAGATTTGATTCCACCTTCAAAATAAAAAGTATAAGATAAATGCTTGAGCGGATCTTCATCTCTTTCATCTATCACCATTAATTTAACACCCTTAGTTAGATATGCTTGTTGTCTTAAATGGTCTAAGATAGTTTTGATGCTGAATTCGGTGACTGAAAAAATACTTGAGTCGGGTTGAAAGGTGATTTTAGTTCCATGACCCTTGGCTTCGCCGATTGATTTGATTGGTTTTTGCGCTTTGCCGATTTTGTATTCTTGCATCCATAATTTGCCGTCACGCTTCACCTCAGCCTTCAAATAAGTTGATAAAGCATTAACTACGGAGACACCGACACCATGCAAACCGCCGGATACTTTATAGCCACTATCGCCAAATTTTCCGCCGGCATGAAGCACGGTCAAAACCGTTTCTAATGCTGAGACACCGGTGGTTTTGTGTTTTTCTACGGGAATACCGCGACCATTATCTTCTACGGATACCATGCCATCATTAAGCAATTTGACTTTAATGGTATCGCAATAACCGGCCATCGCTTCATCAATGGAGTTATCAACAACTTCCCAGATCAAATGATGAAGACCGGCTTCGGCGGTGTTACCGATATACATTCCCGGGCGTTTGCGGACCGGATCAAGGCCTTCTAAAACCTGAATTTGCTCGGCTCCATAAGCGGAGCCCTTTTTGTTTTTTTCGTCTTTTGCCATAAAAGTTTTGGGGTATCATTTCAATACTTCACACGTGCGTGTGAAGTATTGAAATTTGTCTAAATTTAAATAAAATTATTTTTTTGTTTAGTTTTTGATTTTGGCCGAAAATTACTTTTAAGCCAAGTTTTTCCACAGCTTAATTTTATCATTTTTTAAGGATTTAGACAAGTGATTTATTTGACTTTTTGGTGGTATTATTTTAAGCTTCATAACGATCGCATCAGGCGGTTAAGTACTTTAAAACCAACAAACAGGAGTATGAAACCATGACACGAGTTGATTGCTTGAAACGAGGAATTCAGTTGATTTCGGCTTTGCAACGAATTAACGAATCGGGTCAAAGAGAAATTTTGGTTACTGATTTTTCTGACACTTTGCAGGGAAAAGACACCTCAAAAGTTGTTGATTTGATGACTGACAAACATGGCAGAGCGTGTTTTCGCGTTAAATACAATGTTAAGAGTATTGATCCTTTGGCGGGTAAGGTTTATCAAGAGGAATATTTTGATTGCGCCACTCATACAGCAGAAGAAATTGAAGCTCATGTGAGGATGCAGGAATTTGATTTTCCGCTTTGGTATAAGCATCATCCGAGTTTTGAGATGAGGCGAATTAATGATTTCAATGTGCCCTTTATTGTGCAGGTTGCCGGTTGCAATTTTCACGATGGCGGTCCGACCGATGGTTGCCGTTTTTGTTTTGTTGATCAGGCATCTAATGATGGTAAGCCCGGCGCCGGTAAGGCGTGGCTGTCAACTGAAGATTGTTTGGATGCTTTTTTGATGGCGCGCGAGCGTTTGCGTCAGCACTACCTTCAGGAAACCGGTTTTGATCTCAATCTGCGAGTGCTTCGCATTTCTGGTGGTGAGCCGACTTTGGTTCTGCCTTGGATTGTGGATTTGTGGCATTTGATTGAGAGCCGGGGACTGGATCGGGAGATTGTTTGTCAGGTGGACACCAATTTGTCAACCTTGTCTGATGACTTTCTGCGTTCTCTGGAAAATGAAATGGCTTTTAATCACGCCGTTGGTTCTGGTTTTGTGAGTTCACCCGAATATCAATGGTTTCATTCGCTTGAAGAGAATTTGAGGATTTTGGCCGGTTATGGCGTGAAGTTTTTGGCGGGCATGAAGGGTTGCGACAGCGAGAATGTCGCCAGTAACACCCAGTCCAATCAGACATTGGTTGCTCAACTTCAGTCACTGAGGCGTTTGGTTGATTTTGGGTTAGACGTCTATCCGCAGATGTATAATCCCAATCCTGAAACTCTAACCATATTTCTTGAGTTTGTTGATAATTTTTTGTTGGGAAATTTCTCTTCGCGTGTGCATGTCGGTCCACTGAAGCTTTATGGCCCGAATCGTGAGCGTTTGATGCACGAGGCCGAAGAAGCGCATATCGAACGTCAATGCTATGTTCTGGGAGAAGAAAATAAGTGGACAAGAGCATTTCGGGCGAGTGAAATCGTGATGAATGAATATTTGTTATCGCGTTATCGGCGCTCTTACAAGCAAATCACGCGATCTGATGTGACCCTGCTGTTGTTGCGTTAACAGTATTTTTCAGCCGGCTTTTAGTCGGCTTTTTTATTTGCTTTTAAAATTGTATTTTGTTATAATATAAACACTTAATCATTTGATTTGACTTTTATGAATGTTGAGAAAATAATGGGATGGATTACTAAGATTTCAGCTATTTGTTTGACTCTATTTTTTGTTTTATTGCCCTTTATTTATATTTATTTGGTTTGGTTTTTTTCTAATTTTGTTGGCAGTTATAAGTCATTATCTTATATTTTAATGAATTTGGATATTTTTGATATCTTAGTAATTCTTAGCCCATTAATGTTTGGTTTTTTGTTTTTGTTGCCGTTTTATCATTATGGTTTTGGTTTATGGAGACATAAATCAAGATTTTTTGATTCATATTCTAGAATGATATCAATTATTATTTTTGCAACATTTTCAATAATAATGGTTTATAGTTATATTTTACAACCTTTTTCTATTTCTATTGGTGATATTTTAATATTAATTTTGTATCCACTAACTTGGATTTTAATATTAATCATCGCAATTCCTTTTTATTATGGCTGGCTGAGAAAACCGACTGAAAACCAAATTAGCGATATTAAAACTACAGAAAATAATTCTGATTCAAGTTTAAATTTAGAACACAAATAATTAAATATTAAAGTAATAATAAGTTCAAGTTTTATGGCAAGAATAATGATTCAGGAGGTAGCTGAAAAAGCAGGACAGGAGATAACCGTCAAGGGTTGGGTGCACACTCGTCGTGACCACGGAAAATTAATTTTTATTGATGTTCGTGATCGTAGCGGTTTGTTGCAGGTAGTTTTTATTCCTTCTAATAAAGAAGCACACGAATTAGCACAATCCTTGCGTAGTGAGTTTGTTGTAGAAATTACCGGTCAGATTAATGAGCGACCGGCTAATATGGTTAATGAAAAAATTCCTACCGGTAAGGTTGAAATGTTGGCCACCGGTTTGGCGATTATCAATGAGGCCAAGACCCCGCCTTTTGAAATTGATCAAGACACTAAAGATGTTAGCGAGGAACTTCGTTTAAAATATCGCTATTTGGATTTGCGTTCTTTGCGTATGGCTAATAATTTGGTGATGAGATCTAAGGTGAATAAGTTTTTTAGGGATTATTTGGAACAAGAAGGATTTTTAGAAATTGAAACACCAATTCTGACCAAAGGCACACCTGAAGGGGCGCGAGAATTTTTGGTGCCATCGCGAATTTGGCCGGGCAAGTTTTATGTCTTGCCTCAATCTCCGCAACAATTCAAGCAGTTATTCATGCAACAGCTACTGTTGTCAATAATATTCAAGCTGTAAGTTCAGGATGTTTTTGAGTCCATTCTGTGATAGGTGTTAATATAGAAGTTATTATTTCTTTTAAAATTGTTAAAGCTGGCATTAGCGCAGTTCAAATTGTTTGCTGTAACTTTATACTTGCAGCTTCTTGTCTTGCTTGAGCTCATGCATAAGTATCAGCTAATTTAGCAGCATCTCAAACTTGAAATCTTGTTTCATTCATTATTCAATTTAATTCTGCTTGTCTTTTTTGTGCTGTGGTTAAGGATTTCTCTCAAACTCATA
>CAZYUN010000025.1:8441-10173 GCA_964650755.1 uncultured Gammaproteobacteria bacterium | reverse complement strand
CATTAGCAATAATATGCGCTAAAGTCGTCTTACCCAATCCGGGTGGACCAAAAATCAAAACATGTTCTAACGGCTCGCCTCGGCTTTTAGCCGCTGACATAAAAATTTCTAAATTGTTTTTAACCGGCACCTGGCCAATATAATCTGCCAAACTTTTGGGACGCAAAGCATTATCCAAAACATTATCTTGGGGAGTTTCTTTGCCCGAAATCAAACGATCAGATTCTTTTTCACCGACCTCATCATCTGACGCCTCAACAATCAATAAATTGTCATCATTAGAATTAACCATACTTAATTATATCTTAACAAGATCGGCAATAAAAAACAACTGTCATAAAAATTAAAAATAATACCAAAGCAAAATCAAAATTGACAAAAATATCGCTTTCTTGTAATATTGATAAACACTATTAATCTTATTTTTTATGAAATCAGAAATCAAAAAACTACCACAATCAATGGTGGAAATTACAGTTGAAGTTTCGGTTCCCGAGCTAGAGCCGTTTATGAAAAAATCAGCCATTAAAATCTCAGAAAACGGAAAAATACAAGGTTTTAGACCGGGCAAAGCGCCTTATGAAACCATTAAAGCAAAATTTGGCGAAATGGCAATCCTACAAGAAGCGATTGATGATATTATTATGGATACCTATTATCGTTTAATCAAAGAAAATGAACTCGTAACCATTGGCCAACCAAAAATTGATTTAGAAAAAATCGCTCCTGAAAATCCCTTTGTCTATAAAGCGACAGTAGCTGTTTTGCCTCAAGTCAAAGTTGGTGCTTTAGAAAAAGTTTCACTCAAACGCGAGACCATCAAAGTCAGTGATGAAAAAGTCAATCAAACTTTAGAAGAAATCAGATCCCTAAGAGCCGAAGAAAAAAAAGTTGAGCGACCGGCACAAAATGGAGATTTAGTAAAATTTGATTTTAATGTTTATCGCGATGGCGTACCAATAGAAAACGGTGCCAGTAAAAACTATCCTTTGATCATTGGAGAAAATCGCTTCATTCCCGGCTTTGAAGAGCAACTTGTTGGACTTAAAACAGGTGACGAAAAAGAATTTCAACTAACCTTTCCAAAAGAATACCACGAAAAATCTTTGGCTGGCAAACCGGCAGAGTTCAAAGTAAAAGTTAATGAAATAGCAGAAATTATCAAACCAGAATTAACTGACGAATTCGCGCAAATGATTTCAGCTCAAAAATTTAAAACTGTAGCCGAATTAAAAGAAAACATTATTAAAAATCTAACCGATGAAGAAACCGAAAAACAAGAACGAGAGTTAGAGGCCAAAATGCTTGAAGAATTAGTTAAAATCAGTGAATTTGATGAGTTGCCTGATATTCTTTTAAAAGAAGAATTACACCGTATGATGCATGAATTAGAAGACAGCATTGCCAAACAAGGAATGCAAATGGCGGATTATCTCAACGCGATCAAAAAAACCCCCGAGGAATTAGAAACTGAGCTAAAACCTCAAGCCGAATTAAGAGTAAAAACCTCAATCCTAGCCAGGGAGTTATATCAACAACAAAAAATGGAAGTAACCCCTGATGAAGTAGAAAAAGAAATAGAAGAAATGCTCAAGCAATATGGCAACAACCCTGATGCTAAAAAACAATTAGAAACAGAAACCTACAAAGAATATCTGAAAAATGTCATTGGCAACAGAAAAATTATGGATTACCTCAAACAAATCATTATCAAATAATAAAAAAACCGACC
>CAZYUN010000025.1:3451-8431 GCA_964650755.1 uncultured Gammaproteobacteria bacterium | reverse complement strand
CCACTTAATTGGTCGGTTTTTTTGTAATATTTTTGATTTATTTTTTTTATTTAATATCTAATTATTTAAAGAGATGACGATTTAGACAAAATAAAAGGGCGGACTCCGAGAGGAGTCCGCCGAAAGAACGGGAATGGGGTACAAGGGATAAAGAGGGTGTCCGAATATTCGGACTATTCGGACTGTTCGAGGGCAGCGCCCCCGACGTCCATCAATCCGACGCCCACGGCGACCGCGCCTCCCGTGACCCACGACTGTTCCAGCAGGGTCTGGGTCATCGCCTCCCCGCCGGCGTTCCAGTTGATGACGCCGGCCGCGGAACCATAAATGGCGGCGTCGACAAGCCAGTCAACATTCCCCTCCGTAATCCAGGTATTGACCGTGCCGAGGTCGCCCTCTTCCTTGGCGATCGGCGGGGCGAAGGGGACGCGCACGGCGCTCTCCACCATGTCGAAGGACTCGCGCCGGATATCGCGGGGAATGGTCAGCATGGCCGCGGGCTTGCCCTGGACCAGCTTGCCGACCGCGATGAGGGGCGTCGCGACGATGCGGAAGGGGGCGCAGAGGAAGTTCCCGATGTTCTTCTCGGGGTTGCTGGCCTCCTTGGCCGCGGCGTTCGGGGCAATGGTGCCAATCATCAGGGCGAGGGCGAGGGCGAGGAACAGTGTCTTCTTCATGGGTCAGGTCTCCTTGTGTGTGATCCCGTAGGATCGGTTAAAGGTTCAAGTAAAAATAGGTTAGCAAATTTTTTAATTTTTGTCAAGAGTATTTAACAAAAAAAATAAAAAAATAATTATTTTATCTAAAATTAGACAAAAAATAATCATAAAAAATGACAACAAATATCAAAAATTGACTAAACCCAAACAATTAGTTAAAGTGTTTTCATCAGTACTTTCAACAAAAAAAACCACCAAAAAGGAACCAAAAAATGTTTGCTATAGCCATAACTTACTGGATTTGGATACCAATAGAAGTTATTTTTTATTCAATTAATGCCTACTTTTCCAAACAAAACAATGAAATTGGCGGTACTAAAAACGCCATCGCCGTCATTGGTCTGAATTTGATTCCGCTATGGGCTTTCATCGCGCCTGATTCAAACAATCTCGCCTTTGACGGATTGCTTTATGATTTGATTATGGTTATTACCGGTATTACAACCCTTACCTATTTAGGAGTCGGGCAAAAATTCCGAATCAGAAACTGGGTTGGAGCGATAATGGTAATTATCGGACTTGTCATTATGGAGATTGGATCATGAACAAGTTTTGGTTTTATGCGTTTTGGCCACCACTAACCGCTATTAATTGTTCGGCGATGGCGTGGCTTTCTTGGCTGTCAGGAAAAAATAATACTTGGCTGGTATTTATCGCTTTAGTGATTGTTAATATTTTGCCTTTTTGGTTTTTTATCAGCAAATATTCTCGCAACCTGATTTTTGATCAATTACTGTATTATATCATCATGATGGGTTCGTATCTGCTGACAATCTCTTATTTGGATGCCGACAAACTTTCGCTAACAATGTTAATGGGAATGATTATTGCTTTTGTGGGTTTTATTTTGTTGCGTTGGCCTATTCCAGAAAAACAACCGCCCGAATGAGGCGGTTTTTAATTTATAAAATTAATTTCTCACATATTGTAAAAATAAAAAAACCGGCAAACTCCTGAGAGTCGGCCGGCGCAAAAATCATGAACAAAAACTAAATATCCTCAATAAACAAAATGTGTCCGCGCGTCTGATTGGCAAGCTCTCGCGCCTGTTGCGAAATGTTGCCGGTTTGACGCGAACTCACCATCATTATTTGACGATTCTGTGCGAAGTGACTGTAGTCATTATAGTGAGATATTCCCAGCCAGGCATACGAGGCCTCAACCAAATCAGAGTCGCCACCGCAAAACACCAGGGTTTTAACGGTTTTAACTTTGGCCGCCTCTGCCATTATTCCGGCCGCGATGATACTGTCAACAATGGTCTTCGTGAAAGGGTGGCCACTTCGATGTTTGGCAATAATCTTGTCGTCCACCTTGATGGCGGTGATATTCGGAATGCCACCCAAAAGCCCCTCAAATTCGGGGACAATCCTTTGAATCTCATAATCCGAATAATAGATGCGAATGAAATCAGCTTTCAATTTAAACAAATTCATAATATTCTTTAACACATCTTCCGGACGCAAGCCCTGCTTAATAATTGAGAGAATGAAATTCGCGCCATCAATAATAATTCCGAACGACTTGTCATAAGGACTGAAAGGCGGGGAATACAAAAACTTTTTCTTTCTCTTCGCAACCTCAGGATGGACATCAGCCACATAATAAACGAAGTCGGTTTCATTGTGTCTGGGCCTGACATGCTTTTCTAGAGAAACAAGAATTGTCTCGGCCTCACAACCAGCTCTTTCAATAATTTCATCCAAATCGGGTGAGGCAAAAACCAAGAGTCCATTATAAGTACCGGTGTAATTGCTGTTGCGCTGGTCCCGGTTGGTGTGAAACTTCATCCTTGCCTCAATCTGAACCGATTTTTCCTTAAGATCCCTAACTTCTTCTGTCATCTCAATACGCTCCTTTTGTTTTTTTCAGATATTCTGTAAAGTACCGCGAAATTCCACCAGAGAATTTCATAACCATAACCATAGCAAATTTTTTGCAATTTGTCAAGTATTGGTTCTAATTTATTAATAAATAAGCTATTTTTTTAATATTTGACTTTTACAAATGACTGCACACTAAGAAAAAATAAGTTGTTTTTAATAAAACCACCAAGATATGAAAATTGACTTAAAAAAAGAAAAATAATAAACTTTTAACAGTACCTAACAACCGGAGAGCGATCATGAACAAGAATTCTAAAAAGCAAAGGGACTTTGCTCTTTATCTGAAAAAAATCCATGCGCTACTCAAAAGAGAAGAAATCAATATTTGTATTAAAAGAATGAAAACCAAAGAGGGAGAAAGTCGTTTTTTTGATATTTGGCTTAATCCCAACTACAATTTGATTTCGGTCTTAATTCATGAATGTTTGCACATTATTTATCCGCAAAAAAATGAGGGGTGGATTCTAAAAAAAGAAAAATTTATTTTCAAGCGATTGTCAGAGGTGCAAATCAAAAATCTACTAATCTTTTTGGGGGACATCTTGATGAAATCAAACAATACCAAAAGCAAAAAACAAAAAAGACCGAATCGCGGTCCTAAGAGTTAATTCCAAAATAATGCCGGCTTAAGTGTCGGCTTTTATTTTTTATGAAAATAAAATCTGGTTACTATAAAACCAATCATGCCAATAATTAAATCCCAAAAACGATCAGCTGAAGTTTCAACCTCAAACATAATGCCAGTCAAAACAATTTCAAAAATCTCATACAATACCAACAAAACAAAGGCCGACAACCAATCCCAAGATCGGCGCGAATAAATAAAAAATAACCAACCCAAAATCAAACCGGAGCTCAAATGAATCAGCGACCACAAATCCAAATAAACAAAATCATTTGCAATAAACGTGATTCTTAAAAAACGACTAATAGCATCGGCTAAAAAAAATAAAAAGTCAAACATATGCCTATATTATAACAAAAAAATGATTTTTAATAAATAATTTAAAAAATACATCAAGCGAATGCTAAATAAATATTATTTTGTGAATTAAAAAAGCTTCGAGCGAACCCGAAGCTGAAATTGAAAATCAAGTGGATTAGTGAGTGGTTTGGCGGATAGCCAAGTCAACAAGCTCTTGCCAACTGATCGGCTCGCCCTTCTCATAATATTTCAAAGCAAGCTTGAGCAAACAAATCAACTGATTATTGTAGCGAACCAATTCTTCAGAACTCAATGAATTAACCAACTGGTTTCCAACACCGCGATAAAAAGCAAAACAACGCCTGCGATGTTTGGGTTCAATCTGACAAAACAAGAAATCAACCAAAGATCTGTAATTACCGATTCTTTTGCCCTTAGCCAAACAATAAATAGCAAACGAATAATTTCCTTCACTTTTCAGAATTTCCTCCACCTGAACAAAAAGCGACTGAGTCATTGGAATGGGTTGTAATTCTTGACGTTGGACCAATTCGCATTGAATCATTAAGTGAGGCATAATCCACTCTCCCGTTTTGACTTTCAAGGTGCGTTTTGTTAGCCAATCGACACGCTCGATTGCTATTGATGAAATTAGCACTTTTGAAAAAAAATGTCAAGGGTGGTGGGTGATGACAATTATCTCTTTTTTCTTCTCATATCTCTAACCAAAGAACCGACCGAATTAGCCGTTCTGATTTTTTTATTATTATGAAATTTTTGATTGAGCTCATCAGCGATTTTTTGATGATCAGGATATCCCTTAATAGAACCAGTTTGATGCTGAAAGTCCGGATTGTTTAATATACTATTGACTAACTCCCTTTCAGAAGAACTCCACGGTTCTCTACCTCGAGCGCGTATCATCGCCTCAACATCAACCGGATATAACTCATGTCTTTTTTGAACCGCTCTTTTGCATTGTTCAATAAATTCGGGGCTATTAAAATCAAAAGTTTTTTCTATAACGTGTTTTCTATGTTGTTGTGTTAATACTCGCTGTTCTGCTTGGGGATTAATTTTTCTAATAGCATAACCAACCGCTTTACTGCAAACCTCGGGAAACTGATCAACATAATCTTTGGGTAAAACCTCATAAGCAATATCAATTAAACGATTGGCGGGGTTTTTGTATAACTCAACAATTTCAGGGTGTTCAAAAGCAACCTGATCACCAATTTCTTCTACAAACTTAATAGCTAAACTTCTTTCGGGAGTCATCACATTACTACCATCAGCCGGAAGTTTTTCTAAAGACACAAAATCTATTTTGTGTAAATATAAATCTTGTTTGCTTTCTGGTGATTCTTGATAATTTGAAAAAGTTGGTTCTTTTTTCATAATAGTGTGCTAAATTGAGTTTTAATATTTTAAATATTTAATAAAATAAAAT
>CAZYUN010000025.1:0-3351 GCA_964650755.1 uncultured Gammaproteobacteria bacterium | reverse complement strand
ACAGAAAACCCCGTAATTGACCGCCTGGCTGAAGCGACTAATGGCAGGTTACACTGGAATGATCCCGGCATGGATGAATTAGAGAGTGGCTGGGAGGATTTTCCATTGGGCACTCGTGTCGAAGTCAGAACAAACAACATCTGGCGAAAAGGTACTGTTGTTGAGACGGTTAGAGAAAATGATCGCGCCATCGTGATTGAGTGCGATGAGAAGTGGCACGACAACGAAAAATTCTACAACGGCTGTGGCGTAACTGTTATGGTCTATATGAATACTCGTCGTGGCATTCTCTCAAATCTTCGCAAAATTGACGAGCCGGCTCGTGAAATTACAATTCCTCGCAGAGAACCAATTAAACTCGAAGGCAAAAGAGCTGAACTTCTTGGAATCGCCGAAATAGCCGTTCAGCACTCCGATGGTCGGCTCCGCCTCGCGTTCAATGAGGATGATGCCAGTGAAGAGTTTGTTGGCAGTGCTGGACGTTTTCTCAAGCTCGACGGCCAACGTATTGGTCGTGACATCGAACTTTATGGCTTCTTGGAAGACGAAATCGTTGATTGGCAACAAACACTAGTGATGTTTTTTGAGGAAATTATTCTTCCGATCAGGGGTGTGCTACCCGAAAGTTACACCAATGCTGGCGACGCACTCAAAACGCTCGGCGATTCGGTCTATTCAGGTAGCAAACTTAAATTGTGGCGCAAAATGTTTTAGAACAAATCAAATTGAACCCAATGGAGCAGGCGAGAGAAATCTTTCCTGCTATTTTTATTTTTTAAAGAAAAAAATAATTTTTTTTAAGAAGATTTTCTATCTTCTTTAATTGCTTCATATTCAATATAACCAACAAACGTAACCTCAACGGGATTATTTGTTCTTAACTCACCTGTATCCACAGCATCCCTAACACTCCATCTACTAGGCGCTTTTAAATCAATAATACTACCCTTATTTGTAGTATAAATATAAAACCTTCCCTTATCTTTAGGTATATTTTCTTGAAATTTTCCTATTGCTAATAAAGCTTTTTCTGGACTTGGCGCAAAACAAATCGCCTTTTCATTTTTACGTGGTGTATATGGACTATATGGCGCATCATCCCAATCATCATAAGGAATTTTATCCCAATCAATCTCTGAATCCAAAACACTTTGTGGCATCAACTCTATTGAATCACCAAGATAAGATGCTGTAAGATGAAAAATATTTTCTGCGTTGTATTTATGATTACAGAAAATTTTATATTTAAAATGTGATTTATTGATCTTACTTTCAATAACTCCTTCTTGCTGAATAGGAAAATTTTCAGGAGTTTCGCTACACTGTCTTTCATCGTGAATTATAAAATGTTGTTCTTTTTCTATCATAAATTATTTTTTTAAAACAATTGGGCGATAATCAAAAAAAGAAATATTTCAACTAACGTTTGTGTTTATTGGGGGGGGTTGCCTCTTTTCCTTAATGTTACCATAAAACAGCAAAGAGGCAAAAAATTTAAATAAACAGTTACCGGTAGACAAGCACGAACCACATGTATGCTATTATCAGATGTATCTAAAATAATTTTGCGATAGCAAAATGATAATCCTAAAATTTTATGTTTTCAATGGTATAATTTCTTCAATTTTTTGACGCTGTTCCGGAGAAAAATTTGAAATTGCTCGTATTAATTTTTCTCTGTCCAAATATGAACCTTCCCAATCAACCGGAACAATACCAGTAACTGTTTTACTTTCAATATCTAAACTAAATACCATGTCTTTGTGCTTCCATTTACGATAAATACCAAATGTCTCATACCTTTCTTTAAGTGCGTTCATCTGCTCCTCAATTTGCCTTTTTATTAAATCTTCATCCTCCATCATTAAACCAAGCCGACTAAGCGCCTCTTTGTCTCTTTTTGTCCAAGTATATCCTTTTAATCTCTCCATTAATGTATATAATTCACTACCTTGCCTAACGAGACCAATTGGCTTAGCGGAAGGCAAATCTAGAATTTGGCACAAAGACATCATTTTGTATTCAATTAGGGGATCTTCAAATTTTTCACCCATAGCTTCAGTTCTCGTTCTAACTTTTTCAAGATTTACTTTTTTACTGACGGATTGTATAATTTCACCTCGTTTATTTTGCCATTCGGGCAAAAATTTAGAAGCTGTTGGGTCCTCTCGTACACTTCCATCATCGTGATATTTTATTTCACCAGATTTAATATTTTCTCCATGCTCTTCAATATATTTTTGTGGATCGTTTCTAAAATCATCGGGTAAAAAATCTTCATATTGATTTTCAATATGCACCCTTGTTTTATTCTCTTGTCTTTCAGGACTTGAACCACCTTCTGTTAAAAACATAAAATTTTAGAATTATTGATTTCTTAAAGAAATCACTTTTAGATATTTTCGATCGCATTTGTTTATATGAGAAGTTTCGCCGACTTACTTATTATTTTATCATAGAGGGGGCAAAATTTGGGTGGAGGCCCCGCATAAAAGGTAACTGCATATGCAGTACTATATGGTGTTGCAATTATTTTTCTTAGTAATTAACAACAATTCCATTTATACAGACACCGCCGTTTTCATTTTTGTCAGAATACAAGTCAATCGATAAGTTAGTATCAGCAACGGCCATTATTTGAGCCCAAATGCCACCCACTCTTTTATCACAAACATTTATTCCGGCCTTTGTACCATCAACTGATTCTATGTAATATGAAACAGATCCATATCCTCCATCAGAATACTGTTTAACCAAGCCGGAATATTTTACTGATTTTTTACTTAGATTGACCACAATACCATTAACACACACACCACCAGCTTGGGTGGCATTTGAATACAAATCAACCGAAATTCCAGATCCAGCCAGAGAAATGATTTGATCATTTAATTTACCAACTCTTTTGTCACAGACCTTAACACCTTGCTTTGTGCCATTAGCGAGTTCAATATAATAAGAAATATCACCATATCCTCCGTCAGCGTATTCTTTGATAACTCCTGTGTATTTGTTTATAGAAACAGTTTCTTTCTGTACGGGTTGATTTGTTTTTTCTGTCTGAATTATTACTACATCATTTTTTTCTTCATCAAAAATCGGCTGACTTGTATTCTGGTTTTTTTTATTGGTTATATTTTTGTCTTGAATATCGACTGTGTAATTACAGCCGGTGCCGACCAGCATCAAAGCAAAGCCAGCGATTGCAACTAAGAAGAATGATCTCTTCATAATGTTGTGAGTTATGTTAATAAATTAGAGTGTATTTAATCACGGATTAAAAATAAGCACAATGTCACATAACGTTAGGGATATACGAAGTTTTTCTGGAACGAAGTGGAAGAAAAATTT
>CAZYUN010000024.1:0-10538 GCA_964650755.1 uncultured Gammaproteobacteria bacterium | reverse complement strand
CTTGAAGTTTTTCTAACTCTCCAGCTGCGGTTGATAAGCCGGTTTTGGTTTTTCCGATTCCGGCAGTTGAGATTTTTAATCGGTTAAATAATATTTCTTTCAGTTGTTTTGGGCTAGCCAAATTAAATTTCTCTCCCGCCAGTTTCCAGGTTTTTTTCTCAATCTCCTCAATCCTTAATTGAAAATCAACACTTAATTTTTTTAGAAATTTACTGTTTATTTTTACTCCATTATTTTCTATCTCCGCCAAAACCTCAATTAAAGGCATTTCTAAATCAAAAAACAAAACATTGAGATTTTCTTTTTCCAGTTCCGACATTAATTTTTGATATAATCTAAAAGTTAGATCCGCATCTTCACCAGCATACCAGCTGATTTTTTCTAAATCAACTTCTGACATTTTTATTTGATCCCTGCCCTTGCCAATCAACTCTTCTATTGGTTGCATTTGATAACCGAATTCAATAAAAGCCAAAGTATCTAAACTATGTTGGCGATGTCCGGGGTTTAAGACATAAGAGGCGATCATCGTATCAAAAAACAAACCCTTGATTTTTGTTTCTAAATAACGATTAATAAATTCTAAATCAAATTTCAGGTTGTGGCCTATTTTTTTGATTTTTTCATTTTCAAAAATAGTTTTTAATTCTTGGTTTATATTTTGAGCTAGTTCCACCGGCAAATAATAAGCGGTTCCCGCTTGCCAACAAAAAGAAATTCCCACTAAGTTATCTACAAAAGGATTAAGGCCGGTCGTTTCGGTATCAAAACAAAATTCTTTTTGATCTTTTAGTTCTTTAATGAATTGTTTTAATGTTTTAGTGTTGAGTAGTTGATAATTTTGTTCACCTAATTTGTTTGAGATTTTTGATTTTTGATCGGCAGTTGTGTTAGTTGGAGCTTCAAATAATGATTTTTGACCATTAGTGATAATGATTCCCGACTTAGTGAGAGTTGATAATTGCGACATTAATCTTTTAAATCCCAATTCTTGAAACAAATCAATAACCGCAGTTTGATTGAAATTGTCAAAACGACATTTTTTTAAATCAAAATCAATTGGTGATTGTTTGTTAATAGTGGCTATTTTTTTAGACAAAAAGGCCTGTTCTTTTTGTTCTTTGAGTAATTCTCTGGTGCGATTGGATATTTTTGGTGATTCCAGATTTTGATAAATATTTTCTAAAGAACCAAAATTATTTAATAATTCAATGGCTCCCTTTTCGCCAATACCCCTAACGCCGGGGATATTGTCTGAAGTATCACCGCGTAAACCCTTGTAATCTATTAGTTGTTTCGGCATTAAGCCACCGAATTTTTCTTTGACTTCATCTTCTCCATATAAAATAGTTTCTGATAGTCCCTTGTGCGGTGATAAAACCTTAGTATTATAATCAACCAATTGCAGACAATCTTGATCGCCAGTAAGAATAATACTTTCCATATCGGGGCGATTTACGGTTTTTAGTTCGCAAATGGTGCCAATTAAATCATCAGCTTCAAATCCGGCTAATTCAAAAATCGGAATACCAAAAACTTCTAAAACCTCTTTAACTAAGGGTATTTGTTGATATAGTTCGTCAGGAGCTTTGATTCTGGTAGCTTTGTATTCAGTATATTCTTCGTGGCGAAAGGTTTTTTCTTTGCGGTCAAAGCAATCTACCAAATAATCCGGTTGCAGATCTTTTAGGGTTTTTAATAAGATAGAAGTAAAACCATAGACAGCATTAGTTGGTCGGCCCTGCTCATCGCTTAAGGTCGGAGGTAAGGCATGAAAAGCCCGATGAATTAGGGCATTGCTATCAATAATTACTAATTTTTCCTTTTTTGTAGACATAAATTAAGCTCGATTATTGCTTTTATTATAGCTTAATTATCATTTATTTTCCATCAATATTTGACTTGACAAAAGATTTTTTTGTCATTATATTAAGTTAATGATTTTCGACTAAATGATGTCGAAATCAGCACTTTAAAACCATCAACCAAAAACTAAGGAGTAGGCCATGATTATCGGAGTTTTGGGTGACACCCATGATTGTCAAGAAGCGGATATTGTTGCGATTGTCAGCGAAGAATTTTTGCCCCGCAAGGTGGATGTAATTATTCACACCGGGGATATTGAAAAAAAACATATCAATCCCGACTTGTTTGCGCATTTGCCTGTTGTGTGTGTTTTGACTAAAAAACAGACACCTGATTTTGATTTTTCTTTCCCACCGCCTAATTGGATTTTTGTTGGCGCCAGTTATGCTCCGGATCCGCCGGAGTTTGTCGGTAATTTCACTGATCCTTTGGCGAATAAAAAAATAAAGCAATTGATTGAAACGTGGGAACGTTATAAGATTCATTGCCGTTTGGTGCCAATTACCCATAATCAAGAGTCAATTATGGCCTATTGCGGACATGAAAGAAGTTTTGATGTCTTCAATAATCCGCAAAAAGTCGCTGATTTTTTTAATGAAGTTAATCAAGTTTATGATGGCGTGCGTTTGGCGACTACCGGACACACGCATCATCAATTCGTTTATCGTCATGACGGTCTTATTTGGGTTAATCCCGGTTCAGTAGTTTATTCTTGGAATCACACCAAAGAATTTGCTGTCGTTTATACTGATAATTGGGAGGTTGTTTTGGGTCGCTTGAGTAAGAGTGAGGCAAAAATCAGTCCGGTAACGGTTGGTATTGTTTCGGATACCGGTAATATTGATGATTTGGATGTTAATTTTTGGTTTCGTTTGTCGCAAGAATTTAATAAGCGCGGGGTTAGCAAAGTGATTTGTTGTGGCGATTTCCGGCCCCAAGACATTGGTCGGCCGGAATTTGAAAATTTTGACGTTTATTATTATTTACTTGCTTTTTATCAAGACAATAATTTCAAGCCGAATAATTGGCACTTACTCTCGCCAACAAATCCTTTAGTGGAAATTGGCGGTCATCGCTTTTATGTTCAGCATGAAATTGGTCTCGAATATGCTGATTTTTCAGAAATTGAAAGCAATTGCGCCTTTAAGACGATTGTTAATAAATATAAGCATTTGGATTTCATTGTCGCCGGTTTGGTTCCCGGTACTATTTTTCAAGAAACCCAAAAATATGCTTTTATTAATCCCGGTGATGCTCGAAGCCATCGTTGTTTTGCGACGATTTGCTTGCCTCGCTTGGAATACACAGTCAGTACAATTAGTTGAACTTTAGAGCGGTCAATCAGACCGCTTTTTGTTTTGTCAAAAAACAGTTTTTTTGTTAAAATGATAACAAGTCATAATTATGGCCTAAATTATCAAGTTTAATTTTTTTATTATGTATTTGTCCCGCATTGAGTTGTCGGGTTTTAAATCGTTTGCCAATAAAACGATTATACAATTTCCCGAACCAGAGAAAAAATCCAAAACTTGCGGTATTACCGCGATTGTTGGACCAAATGGTTCAGGTAAGTCCAACGTTGTTGACGCGGTGCGTTGGGTGTTGGGGGAACAATCATTAAAATTATTGCGAGGCAAAAAATCAACGGATGTGATTTTTTCCGGTTCTGCCAAAAAAGCCCAATTATCTTTGGCTGAAGTTTCTTTGTATTTGAATAATGATGACGGTTTAGCGCCAATTGATTATTCTGAGGTAGTGATTACCCGCAAACTTTATCGTGATGGCAGTAGCGAATATTTGTTAAATAAACAAGAAGTTCGTTTGTTTGATATTGTGATGTTATTGGCCAAAGCCAATTTCGGACATAATACTTATTCTATCATCGGTCAGGGTATGGTTGATAAGATTGTTAATTATAGTAACGAAGAACGCAAGGAATTTTTTGATGAAGCAACCGGTGTCAAGCAATATCAAATCAAACGCGATCGCAGTGTCAGTAAATTAAAAAAATCTCGTGAAAATCTAGGTCAGGCGGAAACTTTAGCGATTGAACTAGAACCGCATTTGAAATCTTTGACTAGACAAGTCAACAAATTACATCAAAGAAAAGCGATTGAGGCCGAATTAAGAAGTTTACAATTATTTTATTATGGTCGTTTGTGGCAGGATTTAAGCCGTCAATATGATGATCAGGCGTTGGCTTTTAATACTCATGAAAAACAACGTTTGCGTCTGGAAAATCGTTTGGCAGAATTGCATCAACGCTCTGAAGAATTGCAAAATGCCGGTTCTCGAACCGAAGAATACGACAAACTTCAAGAAATCTATAATCAGGAATTATCTAAACAAAACGAGATAATGAAGGGGTTGGCGATTATTAGAGGCAAGTTAGAAGTGGAATATGAAAGAGTTGGTAAGCATGATTTATCTTATTTAGAAAATAAAAAAGTTGAGGCGGAGCAGCGTTTAAAAACATTAGAAACTGAATTGCGTTCTTTAAGCTTGAAGCTTCAATCCAATCAAACAAAATTAGAAGATCGCGAGCGTCGCGCTAAAATTATCTCAGACGAGATTTTAGTTTGGCAGAATAATTTAGAAATAATGCAAGATGAGTATTATCGTCTAAAAAATGGTGGCAAAACCAATTATCAATTAGAAGCAGTTAAAGAGGTTTTGGGTTTGAAAAATAAAATTGATGGAATTTGTGGAACAGTATCGGATTTGGGTAGAGTCAAAAATTCTCGCTACGAATCAGCTTTGTCGGCGGGAGCTGGTAATCGTTTGTCGGCTGTAGTTGTAGAAACCGATGAGGTCGCAGTTGCTTGCATTAATTGGCTCAAAGAAAACAGATTGCCGGCGGTTACCTTTTTTCCACTTAATCGATTAAAAAAATTCCAATTAAGTCGCGAAGCCGAAGAGATTGTTGCCGAAGGTGGTTCATTGGGGTTAGCTTCAGAAGCGGTTGTTTGTGACAACAAATATCGTTCGGTTTTTGAACAAATTTTTGGCAATACGATTATTGTTGAAAACTTGAATCAGGCAAAAAATATCGGCATTAATAGAGAGAGAATGGTGACTTTAGATGGTGATCTGTTAGAAAAAACTGGAGTAATGCGTGGTGGTTTTCGCAAACCAGAATCACTAACTTGGAAAATTTTAGAAGATAAATTTTTCCCCGAGGCCAAAATCAAAGAAATTGCTTCTTTAAAAGCTAAAATAGAAGAACAAAGGCGTGATCGTGAAGCTGATTTTTTGGCTATCAATGAATTAAAAACGGTCGTTTCGGTGGATAGCGAAAAAATTAAATCATTGGATTTTGAAGTTGCCACTTGGCGCAAGGATTTGGAAAAAATTAATAGTGATTTGATTTCGGCTGAACTGACTCCCGAACAAAGAAGCGCTTTTTTGTCGGAATTAGCAGACAAGAAAAAAGTTTTAGAAGCTGATTTAACCTCAATTGAAAGCTTGTTAACTGAATCACGCGACAAAATAGATAATTTTAATCTGGAAGAAGAAAGAAAAAAACAAGAAATTTTTAGTTTGCAACAAGAGGCCTATGGTTTGCAAAACGAGCTAAATGAAGTCAGTAATAATTTATCTCAAGTGAAGATAGATTTGGCTCGAGTAGAAACCAGAAAAGAAGACGTTCTCTCATCAATTAGAGAAAATCTGGGAGATACTTGGGATTTTTCTTCTCGTGAAGATTATTCTCGGGTTGATTTAGAAGATAGTAAATTGAAAATAGATCGTCTCAAAAAACAATTAGAAATGATTGGTGGCATTGACCCCGAAATAGAAAAAGAATATGAAGAAGTTAAAGTCAGGTTTGAATTTTTAACCGAACAATCAGGCGATCTTAGACAAGCGATTAAAGATTTAGAGAAGGTTGTCCAAGAACTTGATAAATTGATTAAAAAACAATTTGAAGATGAGTTTGAAAGAATCAACAAGGATTTTTCTAGATATTTCAAACAGCTTTTTGATGGTGGAAGCGCTAAACTATCATTAGTAAACCGCGAAGAAGAACAAACAGAAGCCGAAAAAATTCGCGAACAAATAACTTCTCAAAATATTGAAGACACCTTAATTGATGTTGAGCCGATTGAGGCAATAAAAGAAATTTATCCGGAAGACAAATCATTTTTGGCTAACATGGGAATTGATATTGAGGCCTGTCCGCCCGGCAAAAAGATTAAGGCGATTACAATGTTATCGGGTGGCGAAAAGACCATGACGGCTTTAGCTTTGATTTGTGCCATTATTAATAATAATCCTTCACCTTTTATTTTGTTTGATGAGGTTGATGCAGCTTTAGATGAAAGCAATTCGGCCAAATTATCGGCGATTGTCAAAGAATTGGCTCATAAAACCCAATTCGTTATCATTACTCACAATCGAGCGATTATGAGCGAATCAGATGTATTATATGGGGTGACGATGCAAGGTGATGGAGTTTCTAGGTTGTTGAGTTTGAAATTGAACGAGGCCGAAGCGATAGATAAGATTTAAAATTAATTTGTTTAAATAACGATAATAAAAAGACCGCCGATCAGTGATTGGCGGTTTTGTGTTTTGTTGAGTCCGGAGTGGATTCCGGTTTTTTGTCTGAGGATTTAATGAGTTTGTTTCAGATCCTTGTTTATAGATCCTTACGAAATTCTTTGCCTCGCTCAGAGAATCCGGCCTCCTGATAGAACCGATGAACATTGGTGCGTGAGGTGCGACTGCAGGCGACAATTTTATAGCATTTAAATAATCTTGACCATTTTTCAATTTCTTGAAGCAGTATTGTTCCATGACCACTACCCTGATGCGCTTCTTTAATTTCGATATCTTCAATAAAAGCGAAAGGTTGCTGGTGTAGATCATTTTTCAAAACATACAGATAAGCGTGACCGATTTCTCTGCCATTTTCATTATTAAGTGAAAAACGATGTCCAATAGCATCAACTTTATCAATATTAAATTTTCTTTCCATTGCGAATTACTCCTTGGTTGATGGTTGTGGGTTTAAAAAACCGGCGAGTTGCCGGTGTAAAGAGCTAATAGTGGCAGTTTTTGTGGGTCGGCCTTGTGGTGCCTCGGGAGAGGGAGGGGGCAAGAGGTGAGTGTTTTAAAGCGACAGGAGAACTGCCAACCTTGTCATTTTAAGTGACACTCGGTGCCGACTGTTGGGCAAACGACTTTCGTGTCGCCTCAAGGGCTGAAAGGCGAATCGCTTGCCTGACAATTTAATTATAATCTATAAGCGAAAAAAGTCAATACTTTAAAAAAAATAAGAATAAAAAAAGGGGCGTCAGATTCGCCACATTGTATTGTTTTATTGGCGCTGACGCCCACTGAGAGCCGGGCTGTCAGTATAGTTTTTCGCTCACTTCACGGAAGTGGGCAAGAAAGTATAAGCCGATAGTCGGCGTGGTCTCCTTAAGTCAAAGAAGAAGCTTTTTACCTTTTTAGAAGTAGCGGTACCGCTCTTTTTGGGGTAGTCGCGACTAAGCTGTGATTGTGAAAGTGCTCGGAGGTAAGACTTCTGTCCCTCCTCGGCTCTAAAAGAGTAAAAAGCGAGATGCTGGCATCAATTTATTTGTTCCCGTTGAGGCAATTGCCTATTTGGGCTAATTTAATGCTAGATTCTCTATAACGACGAGTGTCGTTTTTATCCACGTTGTGGATAAGTAATGTTCTGGTAGAGGATTTTCAACCTCTGTATTAATTATAGCACATTTTTTAAAACCGGTCAAAGGTTATCTGTGTATAATTTAATTAATCTAAATTTAGATAATTTTGATAATATTATCAAAAGTTATCCACAGATTTATTTGTTAATTTTATTATTTATCCACAAATAAAAAAAGTTATCCACAGATATTGGTATAGAGTGGATAACTTTTTGGTGATTATTTGATTAAAATACCTTGATTATTGAAATAAACCCAAGAAAAATCACTTAAAATCCTTTTTAGTGGATTATTGTCATTTAACTGACTCAGCGGAATTACTCCAAAAGATTCTTTTTGTTGATAAGTAGTCGGATAATAATTTAGATTGTTGGTGATAGTTAACTGATTGTCTTCTGCTTTAAGATACAACTGATGTTTATCATTGATTTTTATGATTTTTTGGTTATTATTATTGTTGTTGTCTTGTTCCCAATTCAGTTCTTGATTTTTGATTAGGGTAATTACTTTAGTTCCATCGTTTAGGTATAGGTTCTTTTCTTTAGTTGAGAGCTCTTTGGCCCAATTAAGCCAGACGCTTTCTATATTTTGTATGGTTTGTTCGTTAGTTGGTTGGGGTAGTTTAATTAAAAAGTCGTAATCGTTCAATAATAATCCGGTGTCTTTTGTTTTTTTGGCTTGAAAATAAAAATCAGATTCAGTGATGTTTCGCAGTAAATCAAAAATACTCATTTCTTGATTATTATTTAGGACAAGTGCCTGCATGGATTTTTGTTTTTGAATAATTATTTCTTGCAGTTGCCACAAAGCTTCATTTTCCGGTTGTATTTTTTTATTTTTATTGGTAATTTCAATTCCCCAATTAGAGATTCGTCCATTAATTTTTTGATTTTCAAAAAAACTGATTATTTTTTGCCAATCATCAATCGGCTGATTATTTTTTTTGATTACCGCCTTCAGATCTTGGCCTAAAAATTTATTTTGTTTTTGAAAATAGTTAAGGGGATTAAAATTTTTTTTCAGTTGCGGTTGATCGTTGGTTTCACTGATAATAAAAAGATCGTGCCTCACTTTTTGCCAAGAGATTTTTTCTTTTTTTAATGCGGTTATTAGTTCGGATTGATTTTTGGTTTGTATGAATAAAAAGCAATTATTTTGATCGCAAGAAAGCGAAAGAGATTTTTTAATTAGGCGTTGGTCTAAATTATTGAGAGCGAATTTTTTTAAGAGCGAATCAGTAATTAATGATTGATAATGATTGCCTTTTTTTGTAATTTTTAGATTAAGATAAATTATTTCTTCTGTCGGTTGCCAACGAGTCAGTGGATCATAAAAAAATAATCTAAAACCCACAATCAAAAAACAAACCAATGCCAAAAACCCGGCCATAAGCCGGATTTGTTTTGGCAGGCTTAGATATTTGATGAAAATCAATGTGAGCATCAGGTTATCTTAAGCTATTAAATTAAAATTAGTTTAGCGGAATCCACCTCTTCGTTCGTGGTGGTTGTTGTCATTTCCTCGGTTATTAAAAGGTCGCTTGTTGTCTGGTCTTCTGGGTGAGCGATTATCTGATCCCGGTTGATAATTGGGGTCGGCTTGTTTGACTGATAAATTGATTCTGCCTTTGTCATCTATTTCAATGACTTTAACTTTGAATTCTTTGCCAACTTGAGCTACGTCAGTGATTTTTTCAACTCGGTCTTTAGAGAATTCTGAAATATGAACCATACCGTCTTTGCCGGGAAGGATCTCAACAAACGCGCCAAAATCCATCAAGCGGACGACTTTTCCGGTATAGATTTCACCAACTTCAATTTCTTTGACAATACCCTCAATCCAACTAATGGCCTTTTCCATACTTTCTTTGTCGCGTCCGGTGATGGCGACCAAGCCATCATCATCAATATCAATCTGAACTTGGCATTCCTCAATAATTTTGTTGATGATTTTTCCACCAGTACCGATAACCTCGCCGATTTTAGCCGGGTCAATTTTAATAGAAGCGATTCTAGGGGCAAATGGTGATAAATCGCTACGCGGTTGATCAATGGTGTTAGTGATCACTTCTAAAATTTCTTTTCTAGCTTGAAGTGATTGCGTTAATGTTTCTTGAATTAATTTTAGAGTTAAGCCATTGGTTTTAGTATCCATTTGAATGGCGGTAATGCCGTTAGTTGTGCCGGTAATCTTAAAATCCATACCGCCCGGGCCATCTTCTAAATCTTGCAAGTCAGTAATGATTTTATAACCCTGATCGTTGGAGGCCAAACCCATCGCAATACCGGCAACCGGTTTTTTGATAGGTACGCCAGCAGCCATTAAGGCCAAAGTAGAGCCACAAGTTGAAGCCATTGAAGACGAGCCGTTAGAGCCCATAACTTCAGAATTGACTAAAATAGTATAAGGAAAAGATTCCTTGTCGGGCAAAACAGGCAATAGCGCTTTCTCAGCTAAAGCTCCGTGACCGATTTCTCTTCGTCCTAATCCGCCAAAACGCCCCGGCTCGCCATAAGCATAAGGCGGAGCATTATAAAAATGCATATAGGATTTTTTGGTTTCGGTTTCGGTCATTTCGTCTAAAATCTGAGCATCACCCGGCGCACCTAAAGTAACAATTGATAAAACTTGAGTTTCACCGCGCTGGAATAAACCGGTGCCGTGAGTTCTGGGCAAAATATCAACTTCAGCGCTAAGCGGTCTGATTTGATTTAGTGCGCGACCATCAATTCTTAGATTTTTTTCTAAAATAGCTTTGGTAACTTCTTCTTCTAAATACAATTCAAAATTATTTTTGATGTAATCAATTATTTCAGGATGAGTTTCTTTAGTTTTAAGATCTTCAAGTAATTTTTCTAATAACTCTTTGGCAATTTCTTTGCGTTCTCGCTTTGTTCCTTTGGGTTGATTGAATAAATATTGATCCAATTTGGGAGAAAAGAATTGTTTAGCTGATTCAAAAGCTGATTTTTTTTCGGCTAAAGTTATTTCTCC
>CAZYUN010000023.1:0-10753 GCA_964650755.1 uncultured Gammaproteobacteria bacterium | reverse complement strand
ACTTCTACTTGAGAGTTGTATTGTTCTTTGAGGTTAATTATTTTCTCTATTTGTGACTCCAACACTTCATACTTCAACTCCTCTAATTTCACTCTCGCTTCTTCTTTAGCATCATAGAGATTGTCAAAGATGTTTTTGGGGGCATTAGTAATATCTTTGTAGTGAGGTGAAGACATAAAGGGTTCATCCCATTTAATATCTGGCAAGTATGGGACTTGAGACATAAAGTCAGAGAACTGTTGTTTTAGATTTTGATGTTGCTGTTTATATGCTTTTAGTTTGGAGATGGCTTGAGGGCAATAATCTGGTCCAGAAAAGTTCCAACCAGTTACTGATTGGATTTTTTTTAAGATTCTTTGAGTGAGCTGGGTGGGCATATTATAAGTAGGATTTAATTATTTGTAGCATCTTTTATAATTTTATAAATTTTTCCTGCAGTATATCGCCAAGAAAAATCCTTAACTCGCAACAAACCTTTATCAATTAATTCCTTTTTAAAAACATCATCAATTAAGATTTTTTCCATGCCATCAGCCAAAGCTTGCAGTGAATAAGGGTCAGCACAATAAACAGCATCACCCCCCACCTCACTATGTGGCGCAAAATTAGAAGTTATCACCGGCACACCCGAAGCCATCGCCTCTAAAATCGGCAAGCCAAAACCCTCATACAAAGTTGGAAACAAAAATATTTCCGCGCAATTATAAATAATCGGCAAATCTTCTTGAGCGACATAACCGGTAATAATCACTTCGTCTCCTAACTTATTGTCAGTAATAATTTTTTTAATTTCTTCAAACTGATTGCCACCACTTCCGGCTAAAACCAATTTTAAATCCGGGTGCGATTCTTTAATCATCGCAAAAGCGCTAATGATATTGGCGATATTTTTCTTTTTTTCCAAACGGCCAACATACAATAAATATGATTGAGCAATGTTGTATTTTTTTAAAATATTACTATTGTCACCCATTGCCGGAATAAATTTTTCTTGATCAAAACCCAAATAAACCACTTGTATTTTTTCGGGCTTAACCTGATATAATTCAATAATTTCTTGTTTAGAAAACTCAGAGATAGTGATAATCAAATCAGCGCGTTGTTTAATGCGACGCATTGTCAAATCGTGATACCAAACTTGAATCGGTTTATATAATTCGGGACTGCGTTTAAAACCGACATCATGAACATTAACACAAACTTTTATTTTTTTCGGTAATGGAAAAAATGGAATGGTGTGCGCCGGCACCAATAATACTTCAGGTGGATTTCGCCATAACTCCCACCACAATCTGATTTGAGTCCAAAGATATTTTGGTGGCCACCTTAAATCCTTCTCAAAAAAATTATTTGGCAGTTTTTCTAATCCGTCAGTCAGAGTAGAATTTGTGTACAACACAACCCTATCGTCAGGATTAATAATTTTTTTGAATTCCTCAATAATATGATAGCTATACCACTCTGTTCCGGTTTTATTGGATTTGTTAGCGCGTGAAGCGTCAATACCGATTGTCATAATTTGTGATATGATTCAAAATGTATATTTTTTTCTTTAATATCAAAAATTTCTTTAACTAAATATTTCCCCTTAGTATAAGAATTATCATCAATTAAAAAATGAGTTGTCTCTAAAATGATAATACTAGCAATTGGCCGAGACAACTTTCCATTACCCTCCGTAATTAATAATGGCAATTCTCCATGAAGCCAATAATTACGCTGACCACTTTTTAGGAAATCATAAATCTTATCAACCTCAAGTTTTTCTGGAATACACTCTTCAATCTTTTTCTCTCCCGCTAAATACTTATCATAACTACGAAGAGCTAAATCAGGATTAAATTCTACTTGAATACCCATAAAAATATTATAATTAATTCCCATTGCGACCATTAAAAATATTGTGCTGATTTTAGACGAAAGTGAACGACCGATAGGCAAATCAAAACAGCGACAGCGTTTTTGATTTAGTGAACAAAGTATAAAATTCAGCCATGATTTTTTACGGTCGCGATTCTTGATTACTTCTTTTAAAGAAGTAATAAAAAAATAATTTAAATTAAAAATCTCAATTTTGAGTCAAGCTAAAAATGACAACAAACTATTTGGTCGCTAAAATTGAACGCTTATAACTCTCTAAATTATCTAAAGCAATACCCGTGCCCTTAGCCACGCAATACAAAGCATCATCAGCCACATAAGTAGAAATACCGGTCGCCTGAGTAATTAATTTATCAATATTCCTTAACAATGAAGTTCCTCCCGACATCGTAATTCCATTGATGATAACATCAGCTGACAATTCCGGTGGCGTATCATGCAAGACCGATTTGACCGCCATCACGATTCCCTCTAACTCTGATTGAATCGCCTCGGTAATATCATCAGAAGAAATTTTAATCGTTTTAGGTAATCCCATGATCATATCTCTTCCGCGAATTTCCATAGATAATTTTTCTTTTAAATACAAAGCCGAACCGACATTGATTTTAATTTCTTCTGCAGTTCTTTCGCCAATCGCCAAATTATATTTTCTTCTAATAAAATCAATAATTGAAGCATCCAATTTAGTGCCACCAATTCTGACAGAAGTAGAAGTAACAATACCACCCAAAGAAATAACGGCAATTTCTGAGGTGCCACCACCAATATCAATAATCATATGCCCCGAAGCCGAGCCAATCGGAATGTTAGCGCCAATTGCCGCCACCACCGGCTCCTTGATAATATAAGCTGCTTTGGCACCTGAAGCAATCGTCGCATCAATCACCGCCTTGCGTTCAGTTGAGTTAATACCAGCCGGCACCGCCACCATCACCTCCGGCCGAAACAAACGCAAACCGCCAATTGCTTTGTTGATAAAATACCTAAGCATCGCCTCGGTAGTTTTGTAATCAGCAATCACTCCGTCTTTCAATGGCTTCTGAGCAATAATTGTGTCCGGAGTACGACCCAACATTTCTTTGGCTTCCAAACCGACAGCGATAACCTTTTTATCAACAGCCGAAATCGCCACCACCGAAGGTTCGTTAATAATCACACCCTTGCCGGGCATATACACTAAAATATTAGTAGTACCCAAATCAATTCCGATCTTTTTCATGATTAAAAAATTAAATAATTAAATGACAATAATTAACGCAATTTGATATTCAGCACCCGATCTGAAAGCAAATCCCAATTCAACCCCAACTCGCCTCCACGCAAATAATCAACACTTTTATTAAATAAATAAGCGCTAATCTTGTTATCAAATCTTAAAGCAATTTCCAACTGATGTCCAGCGGTGCCCGGTTGCTTTTGTATTAACAACCCATAATCGCCTTGAGCGTATTTTTGTTGCAAGTTATTGGGCAAAATATATTCAACAACTAAGGTTTTATTTTTACCCGGTTCAACTGTCAAAAAAACTCCGGCATAACTTTTTCCCAATTCTTTGCCATATTCTATTTCTTGTTGTTGATATTGTTTTTGACCCGAATCATCAATAGTATAAATTCGCGACCAATTGACTCCTTCAGGCACATAGATTCTCGCATAAGTACGATAACGCGTAATCAAATCAGTTACTTTACTGCCTAAATGATTATAAGTGATCTTGGCGATTACTGCTAATTTTTTATCTTTGTTAACCGCCACAGTATAATTGATTTTTCTTTTTATAACCTGATCGGTTTTAAGAGCTCCCAAATTAGCATCTACCAAATAAAAATAATCGCCAGCAAAACCCTTGACCTCGCCCGACCAATTTTCAGAAGAAAAATAATTTTGCAATTCAGCTTCAGAGAGCCAAGCGATAATTTGTTTTTCGTCTATATTTTTTTTCATAATCCGCCACAAATCCAACATTTTCATCGGCGATAATTGATAAAAACGACGAATCATTTCGGCGCTCAAATCACCTATAATATCTTTGCGATTTTCGGTCGCAATGCCCCTTTGGACATAATCAAATTCCACAATCTTTTCTAATTCAATCGCGAAATTATTACTATTAAAAGTAATCCCGTCAACAGTTAATGGTCCGGTTAAATCCAAAAAATTAGCTATGAAATCCGGCGTAATAGCAATTACGCCGTCTAAGGACTGAGCCGGCAGGTTGGCATGTTTGCGTTCTTCATCCCAAAACCAAACAATCTGTCGCGCCGAAGTCGGCCAATCCGGCGACCAATTAGCATCACGCAAAAACCAATTTTTTTGATTATTATAAGTAGTCATCGGCCAGGGTGGAGCAATATTCATTTTGCCAATTGATTGCTTGTCTAAATTATAAATATCATCAGTCACTAAAGATATGATTTCTCCATCTTTTATTTTCAGCAAACCATAACTACCAATAAAACCCCCGGTCGGTCGCAATTCCATATTATTCTGAAACAAAATCAAATAAACTTTTTCTTGCTGATAGCCGGCAAGTTCGGGCAAGTATTTGAATAACGGCATTGCCAAATCACTTTGATTAATAAGCTCGGTCAAGATGTCGCTGATTTGCACAATTTGTTTTTTAAACAAACCAGAGCGATTTTGCGCATTGATAGCATTCACTTCATTTTTAGCCAATCTTATTTTGATTTTCGCTCGTTCTAAATCATCACGATTTTCTTTGATGGATTTTAACAATAATCGTTTGCCCTCAACCGAATGAAAATTAAAAGCGATATTTTCTTCTTGGGTTAATTTTTCCAAATCATCAAAGATACTAATCATCTCTCCATAACCCGACAACAAATCCGAAGATGCTTGCAATAATTGAGATATTACTTCAACACTATCACCTACTGCCGGCACCCACAAAATCGGTCCCAATTTTGATAATTTATCTTTGGTATAAATCAAATCACCCTCTATCTCACCCAACACTGAGCGCGCTTGCGACATCTTGCCGGTTGAGGCATCTTCTAACAACAAAGAAATTTTGTCATTAGTTTTTTCTAATCTTTCAAAAATCATCCAAGCATTAACTATGGCTGGCATTAATAATAAAAACAAAACGCCCAAAACAGCTAAAGCGCCAAAAAATAATCGCTTTAACCAACGCTTGTTAGAACCGCCACTATGACGAGGAATCAATTCTGTTGGTGATGAAACTTTTTGATTTTGGATTGAGGCATATTGACTCAACCAATTATTTTTAAACAAAAACATAAAATCCTCCTATTTGTAATATTTTAATAAATATCTAACCCAATCAATAGCATGAATCCAAAAAATTCTTGAAAATATACCGCTTTCAGCTGACTCGCGTCGATGATAATGAATAATGTCACCTTCAGCAAAATAATACACTGCCCAGCCAGCGCGCCAAAATTTTTTACACCAAGCCACATCGCCAAAATATAAAAACAAATTCTCATCCATCATGCCGACTTGATCAATCGCAGAACGACGAATCATCTCGCAAGCTCCCAAGATCCAATCCACTGACCTGATTTGATCATGATTAAAATCAGTCATCAAATAACGATTCAATTCTTTTTCAGCCACACCAAAACGATTTAAAAAAGTTCGTCGATAAAAAGGAGTCAGAATTTTGGGAAAACGCATGCAAGAAGCTTGAATAGAACCATCTGGGTTTTTGAGTTTGGGGCCGACTAAAGCAACTTTTGGATTAGCTTCTAGAAAATCATACAAACGATCAAAAACATTATCAAAAGCAACAATGTCAGTATTTAAAATTAAAACATAACGACCGGAAGAGTTTTTAATGCCTAAATTATTGCCACGATGATGACCCAAATTAAGTCGGCTAGAAATTAATTTGACATTAGGCGTTAAAATTTCTAAATCCGCCTGAGCTTCAGGTAATTCTTTTTTGGGTGGCGGATTAAAATTACTTGAACTGGAAGCAAACATTTCTCTCACCAACTCCACTGAACCATCGCTGGAATTATTGTCAATGACGATAATTTCAAAAGAGTGTTGAGGCGGATTAGACACAATACCCTTAAGGCATTGTTTTAATAATCCCCTGGTTTTGTAATTATTGATAATAATTGAAATATCCATAAAATTAATTTATCCACTTTCTTAAATCAACGGCTCTGACTACAGCTTGAGAAAAAAGCTTTTTTCTTTTAGCTCTGATTTCAGGAAACATTTTGATAAGCTCCCACCAAGCGCGCAAATTTTTTATTTCAAAAAACAAAACATAAAAAAATTTTTTCAACTCCAACCAAAAAATGTGAGGCAAATAATAAAACCAATTGACCACAAACAAATCCTCAAACAAAATTAACAAATGATTACGATAAGAATAATAACGCGCCAAAGGATTTTGTTTGCGTCGTTTAGTCATAAGTTCGCGCCAATTATCTGTCTCACTGCCCGAAAAAGTTCGCAAATGATAAGCTTGAGCCGAAGCCACGAAATAACTTCTCACACCGGCTAACTGCAATCGCCAAGCCAAATCAACATCCTCTTTATAAAAAAAGAAACTGCCATCAAAAAAATCTCCCGCCGAATGAAAACGATCCAATAAAATAATACTGTCTAATGCTTCACGTTTTAATAGCATCAATGCCCCAGAGTGTCCGAAGACCTCTTGGTCGTCTAAATAATCAGAAGCATTCTGACCGGCTCCCCGTTCTACGGCCCGATGATTTTTTTGGATCTGTAAACCGCAAGAATCAATTTGTTCTGTTTTTTCTGTTTCTCCGGTTTCTAAATTAATCATTTTTAATTTCAAAAGCTTACCGCCAAAAACTCCAAAATCAGCCAACTCAGAATTTTCAACCTTAGACATCATCACCTCCAACCAATTCGGCTCCAAAACAATATCGGGATTACACAAGACCAAAAAAGGTGTTTTGAAAAGTTTAATGGCTTGATTATTAGCTTTAGCAAAACCCAAATTCTTGTTATTTTCAATCACTGAAACCATGGGATAATTTTTACGCACAAAATCGGCCGTGCCATCACTGGAATTATTGTCAATTATTGCCACCTGAAAATCCCGTCTGGTTTGATTTAAAATTGACTCCAACAAAGAAGCCATAAATAATCGGCTGTTGCGAGTAACGATAATAAAAGTAATGATTGGTTTTTCGTTTGACACAAAATTATTTAGTTATTTTCTTTTCAGTAACCCAAAATCCTAAACGATATTTGCCTGATAATAATAATCTGGTTTGTGATTCAACTGCCGGTATGGAACCAAAAATAATCATCGTGAAAGGAAAAATCACCCACTGCAAAATCATAATTAGATAATTGAATAATGACTTATTAGTCGGGCGCTCTGGCAAAACAAAAGCATACATAATCGCATTAATAATCAAACCCAACATACCGATAGCCATCAGACGTTCCAAAGTAATTGGAGCATTTTGCACAAAAGCAGTGGCTTTATCGGTAGAAGAAGCCAACATTAATGGCAAACGACCGATGATTAAAATCAGTAGTGGCGCGGTAGCCCAAGAATACATTCCCTCCAATTGATTCCACAAATACCGCAATCTTTTGTTGAGAGGAATTTTTTTGTTGGCGCGAGAACCGAAAAAATTATCCCACATCCAAGGAAAGTGCTCTACTCCCCAAGCCCAGCGTCGCATTTGTTTATATTGATTTTTTAGTGATTGCCAAAACTTTCCAATATAAACAGTATCCATAGAGACGGTAGTAAACATCGGCACCACTTCATAATCACCATCATAACGAGTTATCGCCTGCAAACAAATACGGCTATCCTCACTCACAATGGTTTTTTCGTGTCCACCGACATCAACAATCATCTGCCACGGCATTGAATGTGAAGAAAAAGTCAACAATCTTTCAGAACGCGACATATCAGTCAACAACCAAAAAGTGGTCGCGCAAGCCACAACTCTAATAATCGGGTTTGATTCCCAAACATTATTATTATACAAAACAAGTGGCTGATAACTGGCGTGAGTCGGATTCGGATGGGTTAGGTATTTATAAGTCAAATAGGCAAAATATTGTTCTGCGGGTAAAGTTTCAATATCAAAACAAGAAACGATGATTTTTTCATAAGGCAAATTCTTTTCATCAATAAATTCTTTCAAGCGTTGCTCCATGTAATTGACATTACTACCCTTGCCCGGCAATTCATCCGATAAACGCGGATGAACAGTAGACATAAAATGAAAAAAATTAAAAGCGTATTTTTGACGAATACGTTCGGCAATCTTCTGAAAATTTTCTTGATCACCGGCCTCACCGCCCAAAACGATAATCATTTTGTTGGCCGGATATTCGCATTTTAATAAAGTTTCAAAAGTTCTTTCAATTACTTCGTATGGTTCTTTATAGGTAGGCAGAGTAATGACATGATAATAATCAAGATAATTTTTGGGCAACTCTTTTAATTTGGCAAACCAATTTATTTTTTGATCGCGACGATATTGATACCAAGATGACATCAGCCAAATCAACATATAAAACAAACGAACAATCCAATAAACAGAAAAAACGATAATAAAATAAACCGCCCAAATCGGTTTAATAAAAGATAAAATAATAGCGACTAAAAAAGTCAGCCATACAATTGAAGCCGGAAACATTTCAGCGATTCTGTTTCCTCTTATTTTTTGATTATAAGACATATTTTGTAATTATTATAACACTATTTTTGATTAAAAATCAAGTCAAAAAAACGCCCAAGCCGAAGCTTGAGTTAAAAATAACAAAAATATCATATTTATCTAAATTTAAATAAAATTCAATACTTCACACGTGCGTGTGAAGTATTGAATAAATCTGGCTATTTAAGCTATTAATTTTTTAAATTCGGTTTCACTAATAATCTTCACTCCCAACTCTTTGGCCTTATTATATTTTAACCCAGGATTTTCTCCCGCGACAACGTAACTGGTTTTTTTACTAACTGAGCCCGAGACATCACCGCCCAATTCTCGAATCTTCGCTTTAGCTTCATCGCGAGAAAAGCTTTCCATTTCGCCAGTCAATACAAAGGTCAAGCCCTTAAATTTTCCTGGCGCTTTTTTTTCTGGATTAATAATCTTAACTCCATTTGTCTCAAAATCTTCTAGAAGTTTTTGGTTGTGTTTATCTTTAAACCATTCAATAATACTAGTCGCGACTCGCGGGCCAATATCTTCAGTTTGTTGTAATGTTTCTAAACTCGCTTCTTGAATTTTCTTAAGACTACCAAAATTTTCTGCTAAAGCAATCGCCGTTTCCTCGCCGACATGACGAATGCCAAGAGCGTAAATAAATCTTGCTAAAGTAATTTTCTTTTTTTCAGTAATCGCTTTGATTAAATTTTGCGCTGACTTTTCGGCAAATCTTTCTAATGGCTTTAGATCATCTTCGGTCAATAAAAAGATATCAGCCGGAGTTTTGACTAAATCCTCTTGCTGTAATTGTTCAATAATCTTTGGTCCCAATCCGGCAATATCATAAGCGCCTTTTGAGACAAAATGGCTCAGGCGTTCTAATTGTTGGGCATAGCACTGTTTATTGTCGCAATAATAGGCAACTTCTCCCTCTTTTTTCTTGACTTGCGAATCGCAAACTGGGCATTTAGTCGGCATTTGGAATTTCTTCTCTTTGCCGGTACGCATTTTTGGCAATACTTGAACAATATCGGGGATAACATCACCGGCTTTCTGTAGGACCACCGTATCACCAATTCGTACATCCAAACGATTAACTTCATCAAGATTATGAAGCGTGGCTCGCTTAACCACTGAACCAGCCAGCGGTACGGCACGCAAATGCGCGACTGGCGTTAACACTCCAGTTCTTCCGACTTGAACCGCAATATCCTCTACTACTGTCGTTACTTGCTCAGCTGGAAACTTATAAGCAGCCGCCCACCTAACATGCTTAGCGGTTCTGCCCAATCTTTCCTGAAACTGCAAATCATTAACTTTTAACACCATGCCATCAATCTCATAAGGTAGTTTATTGCGTTCACGATGCCAATAATCAAAATATTTTAAAGTTGCCTCAATATTCTTAACTTTTTCATAATGAGGATTAACCTTAAAACCCAGCTCTTCCATTTTTTTCATGATCTCCCATTGGGTTTTTAAACCAAACCTAAGTGGTTCATAAATTGTCCACATAAATGTATCCAAATCACGATTGGCTGCCACCTGCGGATCTAATTGTCGCATTGTCCCGGCAGCCGCGTTGCGCGGATTGGCGAATAAATCCTCGCCTTTTTTCTCCTGTTCTTTATTTAGATTTTCTAAAGATTTCTTCGGCATAAACACCTCGCCACCAACTTCAATACTTAGTTGCTTATTTAACTTTAAGGGCACCGATCGAATCGCTCTGACATTATTAGTTACGTCTTCACCAATGACACCATCACCGCGAGTAACGCCTTTAACCAATAATCCGTCTTGATAAATGAATGACAAGTTAAGGCCATCAATTTTTAGTTCACAAACATATTCAATATCATAGTCCGCTGGTAAATCTAAAAATCGCTTGACCTTAGCGTCAAACTCGCGCACTTCTTCAAAAGAAAACAAATCATCAAATGACCACTTCGGAATCGTGTGCTTGTGCTTTTTGAATTTACCTAAAGCCTTGCCACCAATGCGCTGTGTCGGCGAATCAGAAGTAATAAATTCAGGAAACTGCGCTTCTAATTTTTCTAATTCATCTTTTAAACTATCACGAACAGCATCAGAAACTAACGGCTTATCCAAAACATAATAAGCATAGTCAATTTCTTTCATTTGCTTTTTAATGCTCTCTATTCTTTTTTTACTTTCAATACGATTCATTCTATTTTAGATTTAAATTTTTTATTTTG
>CAZYUN010000022.1:0-10773 GCA_964650755.1 uncultured Gammaproteobacteria bacterium | reverse complement strand
GATCCCCGATTTATTTCTCTGGAGGCCATCAGAATCATTCTGCACCGAATTTTTGGTGATTTTCCCGAAAAGCTATCTTATGTTAATGATAGCATTAATATGGTTTTGATTGATGAAGCAATGGGAGTTATTGATGTTGAGATTAATGGGATTTCCCTTCAGTCAATCATGAAAGTAACTTCACTCAAGATTTATGAGCATCTGAATCTGCTGGGTATTAGTGGCAGAGCCAACGGGCATTCAGCGACAACAGAGATCTTTTTTGCTCTTTCGGGAATTTCCTCATTGTCATTTACCACATCCAACCCAAAACCAATTGAGACAGTTTAATGAGTCACAAACAACCATCAAGGAGTAAGCCGATGAACGACAATCTCATGAGTAGAGGCGAATTCGTCAAGTTGCATGGCAAAAAAGCTTATCGAGAAATCATTGAACCCTTGTTGTCGGCTGACAATTTGGAATATGGGACTGATCCGGCCCTACGCCTGATTGCCAGAGTCAACCAAATCATTGAGCAAACACTGGTGTTGCTTCGTCTCAATTATCATGATGGCATTATGAAAAACAGACAGGCGACAAAAAGAATCAAAAACAATCTTCGCCGTATCGCCAAAAGACAAAGCAAGGCGAAATAATATAGCACTTCAGTACTTCAACACGACTTCGGTCGTGTTTTTTTGTGCTTTTAATTTTTCTTTAATTTATAGTCGTCTTTATTATCTTCCATTTGCCAACCCAAATCACTCAATTTGTCACGCAAACGATCCGCCTCGGACCAATCTTTATTTTGTTTAGACGACCAACGAGCTTCGGCGATTTTTTTGATTTCTTCAGGAATTTCTATTTCTTGGAGATTCGCTAAACCCAAACCCAAAACTTGATCGAAATCTAAAATTGTTTCTAATTTATCTTGATTTAAATTATTTGATTTCAAAACATCCCAAACAACAGCCAAAGCCTGTGGTATATTAAAATCATCTTCTATAGCAGAAATAAATCTATCTTTAAATTCCTTAATTATTTTCTTTTTATCCCTGTCTTCATTAATCGCGCCAATTGTGAATAATTTTAATTGAAAAATAACCATATTTCTCAATCTATCCAATGCTATCTTAGCCGAATCAAGCGCCTCCCAAGTAAAATTCTGCTTGCTACGATAATGTGCTCCCAAAAAGAAATAACGCAAAACCATTGGCTCATAACCTTTTTCAATAATATCAGCGACCGAATAAGCGGTGCCGTCTGATTTACTCATTTTAGCACCATCAACAGTCAAATGTTCATTATGCAACCAATATTTAACAAACTTTTTGCCACTGAACGCTTCGCTTTGAGCAATTTCATTCGTATGATGAACCGGCACATGTTCAATTCCACCAAAATGAATATCAATGGTCGGACCAAAAATAGCATAATTCATAGCCGAGCATTCTAAGTGCCAGCCCGGAAAACCTTCGCCGGAAATTTTTGTGCTATCAGGCAAAGAAAATTCATAAGGCCAAACCTGCAAAGCATTGCGATGAATCCCCGCCTTAAAAAACCAAACCGCAAAATCAGCCGGCTGTTTTTTTTGTGGATCACCAACCTCACCACTCCCCGCTTCGGTTTTATTCATTTCTAACTTTTGACCCGAAAGCGCGGTATAGTCATTAGCTCGACTAACATCAAAATAAATTGCCAAATCAGTCGCATAAGCATAACCATTATTAAGATAATGTTGAATCATCTCTTGCATTTGTTTGATATATTCAGTAGCTCTGGGCATCACATCAGGAGTCAAACAATTAAGGGCCTTAACATCTGATTCAAACTGCGCAATGTATTTTTTAGCAATTTCTTCGGGATTTAAATTTTCTCTTTTAGAGGCCTTAGTCATTTTGTCTTCGCCATCATCATTATCAGTTGTCATATGCCCAACATCAGTATAATTGCGAACAAATTTAATATCATAACCAAGATAAACAAAAGCGCGACGAATTAAATCAGATAAAACCATCGCCCGCATATTGCCAATATGTTGCACCCAATAAACAGTTGGCCCACATTGATAAAAACTCACCTGACCCTTGTTTATTGGCACAAATTCTTCTTTTTTCTTAGTTAAAGTGTTAAATACTTCTATCATAATAAAATTTAATTATTTTTTCCAAAAAGCGACATCGCCGATTTTTAAATTATTTTGTAGAGACCAACCGGCCGGCAACTCCAAAACAGCATTAACCGGTCCGGGTGAATAATAAGGTTTTTCGGGATTGGAATCATTCGGTTGAACTGAATTAGTAATACCAACTACCCGCCCATCATTTAACCAAATAATATCAATAGCAAACTTCATTTTTCTCATCACAAAAGTTCTTGGTTGATAATCATCAAACAGAAACAACATACCACTTCCATCCTGAAATGAATCGCGACCACTAAGTCCGCGATATTTTTCTTGTTCAGTCAAAGCTAATTCTGCGTTAATTTCTTGATTCGCCAATCGCACTGTCAGAAACTTATTTTCTGAACCCGAGGTTTGTTTGAGGCAACCGCTTAATAATATCAAAGACAAAAAACCCAACACAACTAACAAAACATTAACTACCGCATTACCATTAAAAAAATTCTTAATCATATTCCCTTTTTAAATTTCAAAAATAAACTAAAACCAACTACGGATAAAATCAATAACAATAACAAAATCATCTTAAAATAAGATGAGCCACTCACACCCAAAATACCAAACGCCAAGGCCAATAAATACATAAACCAAACGACTCTCGTCGGTGGCCAGCCCAAATTTAACAAACGATAATGCAAGTGACTACGATCACCCCTAAACGGATGTTGGCCCGATAAAATCCTTTGAAAAACTACCAAAAAAATATCTAAAACCGGCAATGCCATAACTAATAAAGTAGTAATAATTTTAGAACCATTTAAAATAGATAAAACCGCCAACATAAAACCAATAAACAAACTTCCACCTTCACCTAAAAAAATCTTAGCCGGACGCCAATTATAAAACAAAAAACCCAACAACGATCCCAATAAAACCAAAGACCAAATATCAGTCACCGACAAAAAAGAATCCCATCTTAAAGAAATTAAAAAAATAAAAAAAGAAGCGATAGCCCCGATACCAGAAACCAAACCATCTAAACCATCTAATAACTTGGTGGCATACATCATCGACATCAACCAAACAACAGCGATTAAAAAACCCAACACCGAACCAATCTCAATCACCCCATAATTTTGAGACAAGGGATTAGTTAAAAAATTAATACGCAAACCGAATAATAAAACTAAAAAAACCGCCGAGATTGGAAAAATAAGTTGTTTTAAGGGAGACCAATTATTTTTATCATCAAAAAATCCGCCAATTGATATTAGTAACCCCGAAACAATAATCGCAATAAACAAATGGTTACTAATCATTGAAAAATCAGCTAAATTAAAAATTTTAACTAAAATAATAACCACCGAACTGGATATAAAAATAGCCAAACCCCCAAGTAGCGGTGTCGGCTGAGTATGAATTTTTCTGGAAGCGGATTGTGGATTATCGGTAATACCCTTAATTGTAGCGTATTTGATTATTAGTGGAGTCAAAGAATAAGCTAAAACTAAAGAAGAAAAAACAATCGCGCCATAAAAAAGCCAAATATTTAACATAGAATCTTTGTTTAATTATAACAAAAAAGAGGGTAAAAAATCAAATATCGTTTGTTTTCTAAATTTAATAAAGAAATATAAAAGCAATAAAAAAATCCCCCAAAGGAGGATTGTAAATCTTGTTATTACTTTCTTTTTGAGCGACATTCGGGATTATCGCAGGTGTTAAGCTTTTGATTGATAGTCGGCTGACCACAATGCTTACACCGGACAACTCCCCAATCATACCACCAAGCTACAATCAACAAAACAACCAAAAATCCAGCCACTAACAATTGAAAAGACAAACCATTAAACCAAGACAAAAACCAGTCCCATCGGCTCATTTTTGACGACCCCCTTGAAAGCGCCGATCCTTGCGACGATCGGCACGATTGCCGAACGAAGGAAATCCCGCACCGGAGCTCTGTCCGGCCAGGCTACGGATCAACTTTTTCCAAACCTTGCTCAAGAATCCCATGTCAGTTCTCCTTGTGGTTGTGTTTTTTTGCGATTGTTTACTCATGTTTGCCCCAGCAAACTAGAGTGAAATAAGCCCAAAATAAGAGAATATAACAACTAAATCTATTTAATGTTCAATATTTAATTATATCACATAATCAATAAAAAGTCAATAGTTAACGAAAATAATCATAAAATATGGCGAAAATATTGAAATCTAAACTTTTAAATATTTAGAAATAGCCACTATAGAAGCTAAAAAATTAAGCAATAAAATACCTAATAATTGACCACCAAAAATAATCAAGAAATTACTATTAAAATATTCAATTAAATTAAAATTTACTCCCCCAAAAAAACCGACCAAATAGCCCTGCAAAACAGACAAGACGGGATAAATAAAGATAATCGTAAGCAATAATCCAAATACTCCACTGATTAAACACTCAGAAATAAAAGGAAATCTAATAAACCAATTACTGGCGCCAACCAAACGCATAATGGAAATTTCATTTTGGTGAGTGAAAATAGCAATGCGAACAGTATTGAAGACAATCAAAATTGCAATAATAATAAAAATTAAAGAAATAGCCAAAACTACTCGATTAACATTTTTAGAAATTAAATCAATTCGACTAATTACTAATTGATTGTTATCATAATTTTTTTCTTCAATCAAATCAACATAAGCCGGATCATCAAGTAATGAAAGTATTTGAGGATAATCATCAAGTTGCTTGGCTTTAATGATTAAAGTTGAACCCATGGGGTTGCCTGATAACTCAGCGATTGTTTCTTGGATATCGGGATCATTCTGGTGCTTGGCCTTAAAGGCCTCAAAATTCTCTTGCGGTGATTTATATGCAACTTCTTTTACTTCTACCAAAGATTCAAATCTGGTTTTTATTTCGGCAATCTTGCTTTCTTTAACTTCGGGTTTTAAATACACAGACACATCAACCCTTTCTTGGACAGCCAAAATAGCCGAATCAGCAATAGCGTTAACGATAATTAAAAAATTAACAGAAACTAAGGCCAAAAAAATTACAAAAATCGTAGCCAGAGACAACCAAACGTTGCGCCAAAAAGATTGTAAGCCGAAAATAATTCCTCGGCCGAGAGCGTGTAAAAACATGTCCGTATTTAAATTATATATTTGCCAACTTGTTGATCTTGAACAACTTGACCCCGATCTAAAGTTACTACCCGACGCTTTAACGAATTAACAATTTCTTTGTTATGAGTTACCATCACCACAGTTGTGCCGAATTCATTAATTTTTAACAATAAATCAATAATATCTTTAGTGTTAATCGCGTCTAAATTACCAGTTGGCTCATCAGCTAATAAAACTTTAGGACGATGAATCAAAGAGCGAGCAATAGCTACCCTTTGTTTCTCACCACCAGATAACTCCTGAGGATAACGATTCAATTTATCACTCAAATCCACAATATCTAAAACTTGAGGTATAATTTGTCTGGCTCGACCACTGGGAGCACCTGAAACTTGTAGTGCAAATTCAACATTTTCAAAAACAGTTTTTTTCGGCAATAATTTAAAATCCTGAAAAACCACACCTATTTGCCGTCTTAAAAAAGGAATTTGATGTTTTTTAATGGCGGTTATATCCCATCCGCCAATTTCTAATTGCCCCTCATCAGGTTTAATTTCAGAAATAAGTAATCTAACCAAAGTTGTTTTACCACTGCCCGATTGGCCGACTATAGACACAAATTCTCCAGCTTCAATATTAAGATTAATGCCACGCAAAGCATTGACATCGGGATTAAATATTTTAGAAACCTGCTGTAAATGAATCATGAAGCAAAAATTATTTTTTATTAAGATTATTAGCAATTATAGCCGTAGAAGTATTAACTAAATATGGTTCAACTTTAACATCAATAATACCAGCGCCAACTGAAGCAATTTTTCTAAACGCTTCCTTACCCAAATCAATTACTCGGTCGGGGTGGACTGATTTGTCGGGTCCGTAATCCTTAATAGTCACCACCACTGATTTATTGTTAGCTAAATTAGTAACTAAAACCTGAGAACCAAAAGAAAAATCAACAGAAGCAGCCATTAATTCTTTTTTGTATTTAGGATGAACGTACCAAGAGGCCTTGCCCGTCTGAACTGGCTCCTCAAACAAACCAAAAACAAAACGAGTTTCGGACGGCGGATTAAAAATTATTTGATTTTTTTTAGTATCACGACGATAAGTTATTGGCTCAAAAGTTAAAGAATTTTCATTCCAATAATAGGGTGATAATAAACGATTGTTAGGAGAAAATTTAACAGCAATTTCTGTTTTTATTGGCTCTGCGGAATTTGATGTTAATAGTTCATAAAAAATCAAATCACTAGCCAATTTTATATCTTGATTAAAATCAGGAAACAACTGCTGAAGCGAACTGGATGCTGAATACTTTGTGAATTTAAAATAAGCGGATTGAGTTGAGGTTCCAGCGGGAACAATTAAAGAAAAAGATCCATCTAAAGAGGCAAAAATCTCTTTTTTTGCCCTATTGGTTTCTATTTTTCTGACAAAACCCCAATCATCTTCGGCCTCAACCGCTGATGAAATTAGAAAAAAAGACAGGCAACAAAACACTAAACCCAAACTTGCCACCAAAAATTTAATTGAAAAAAATTTTGAATAAGTCATTATTTGATTTTTATGTTATTATTGATTATAATATTATATTATCAGAAAAAATAGAAAAAACCAAACGATTCAGCGAGATTAGTTAAGCGGTTTAACGCTTCCTTCCCAAGGAAGTGAGACGGGTTCGACTCCCGTATCTCGCTTCAATCCATTGCCCACGTAGCTCAATTGGCAGAGCAACGGTATCGTAAACCGTAGGTTGTCGGTTCAACTCCGACCGTGGGCTTCAATTAAACAGTCGTTTTCATTAAAACGTCTGTTTTATTTTGTGTATTTTACTAAAGTTGAAGCATCAAGCAATTCTTTAATATAATCATCAATATTAACGCCTATTAATATATGCCTTAATTTGACGCTTTCTGTACCACTTGCCTCGTCTGTTAATTTCTTTTCTACTTTAACAATATGATAGCCATAAACACTCTTTAATAATTGTGGGATTACGGTTTCATCGGCTTGATTAAAAATTAAATCGCGCCAATCTTCTTTGATTTGTTCTTTAATCACCCAACCCAAATCACCGCCGGTATTAACGCCACTTTCATCATTAGTGTATTCTTTAGCTAATACCGAAAAATCACTACTACTAGATAAAGCTAAAGATAAAACTTGATCAGCTTTTTGTTTGGCGGTTTGATTGATACCGATTGATTCATCTTGCATAATAATACTTTGAAACTGATCACGCAAAGTTAGTGGTCGCAATATTTTATCTTTAAAATCATTTAAATTTAAACCATATAAATCACTAACCATCTTGATGGCTGATTCCTCGCCTCCGGCTTGTTGGATTAATGAATTCATTTGAGTTTTCACTAGCGAATCATCAAAATCAACACCCCGCTTAGATAATTCAGCTTCCATTATTTTTTCGGCAGCCAAACGATATAAAATTTGATCAGCTAACTGAGTTGAGTCAGAATACAAATAAATGCCTTCGCGTTTTTGAGCGATAGCCGAGCTCATTTTTTTAATATTATCAAGATAATCACCTAAAGAAATGTATTGATTATTGATCTTGCCAGCCGGCAATTGCAAAGTTTTTGCCATTGTTATGGCTAAATCATGATTAAAATTAAAACGATATAAACCAACCATACAAGCCCCGACTGATAAAATAATTAAAATCAACAAACCGACAACAATTTTTATCATTAAACGAGCCCACTTGTCACCCTTATCAACGGAATTATTACCACCTACAGAGCTAATTTTATTTTTGGATTTATTGATTGAGGCGGAATTAAATAATGAACGCAAATCAAGATTTTTATTTTCTGTTTTGCCACCTTCTTGACTCTCATCAGTCACAAATTCCAAGGGTTTTTGTGACGCTCTAAAAAATCCCTTCTGAATAGCTCTTTTTGATTGGTTTGATTTTTCGCCCGTTGTGTTTTTAGTAACAGAAGATTCATTAGTACCAAAAATATCATTTAAAGTTAATGACTCCATTTCTTTTGGTGAATATTTTGGCCGATTGATTGATGATGGGATTTTTTTGGTTTTTTTGGCAACTTTCTTTTTTGTAGTTTTGGGTTTTTTTTCAACCTTGACAACCTTTTTATCTTTTGGTGGCGTAATTTTTTTAGTGGGCATATTTATTATTTGATTTGTTTTTTTGTTTTCTAAATCAATAGCTGAATTATTTTTAATCGATTGAATTTTAATTGCTGGCGGTTTGAGTGAATCTGTTTTTGGATATAATGATTTTTTAATTACCGGCTGATTTGAAGTTGCTTGTTTGTTTATAACCTGAGAAGCAATTAAGGGTTCATTATTGTTAAGTTCTTGCAAAACAGCATCTCTTAAAATTTTTTTTCTATCAGTTTTAAGCGTAGTTGAGATTTTTGATTTTTTCATAAAAATTAATCCTTTTGATTAAAAAAATATTGCCACCATTTAAGAAAATTAGGTTCATAGACAACCGAGTTTTTGATCGCCAAACTGATCGCCTCTTGATTATTTTTAAATACGACATCTTCTGGTGTTTCGGGACGAATAATCATCACGGTTTTTTCACCCGGCTTTTCTAAATTAAGTTTGGCTCGAGCCGTTAACTCTAATTCCCCGCTCTTGCTCCAATTATCTATTTTTTCTTGAAGTTGATAATTCTCTATTTTTAATTTTCCAATATTATTTTGATAATCAATTATCTGACGATCAACAACCCGACGATTAATTGATTCATTAAGTAAACTAACGGCAAAAAATAACAAAACAGCCAAAGATAAAAAAAACCAAATTCTTTTGCTGATAAATCTCTTTAATTTTTCTTGAAATACCATAATTAATTATAACACAAAAAATTATCATTAGCTAATTAATTTTTTGAAGGCCTCTTCGCCAATTTTATTTTTAATTTTAAGCAACAAACGATGAGCTTTGTTGTTTTTATCAATAGACAAATTTCTTTGATAATTTTCTTGTTGCAAAGTGATTTCTGAGACCGCTCGTTCATAACCCCGGACTCCTACTAATTTTAGTTTGCAAGCGCCATCAACTGAAGTTAGATATAAATCCCCGAGATTAAAAAGTCCATGCCAAAAACCTTTTTTTCTTCCATAAACTTCTGTAATTTTATCATAAGAAATTTCTGTTTTCTCTCTAAAAAACCAACCTTTTTGATAAAAATCTATCAAGCGAAAATTAGTTAATAACCATAAAGTAAAATAATAACTATAATAAAAACGCCACAACCATAACAACCACAATAATAAAAAAATAAAAAAAACTATCAAGCCATAAAACTCCCACTGCCACAACCAAGGCATTACAAAAAATAAACCAGCTAAAAACAAAAATCCCAAAAACAATTGGGGCAACTTATTTAACAATGAAGTTCTAATTACCAAAACCGGAACTTCTTCTTGTTTCAACCAAGCCCTGCGTAAAATAAATTTATTAAGCATATTTTTTTTGATAGTGTTCTTTAAAAATCAAAAACCATTTGGCTGTTTCTAAACACACAACTTTCAGACAAGCTAAAAATAATCCCAATAGTATTTCGGGCCCAAGCAGGGGCTTGGTATGCATTAACCAGTTGCCCTGTGGCGTATAAATAGTTAACAGCAACAATATTAAAGAAAATCCAGTAGCCAACCACAAATACTTATTGGTGAATAATTTACTTTCAAAAATTTGACGACGTAAATTTTTTACGGAAAAAGCATACAATAAAGAATCCAGCGCCATTACAAAAAATATCAAAGTTCTGGCATAAGACACATCAAATCCCCCCTTTATCATCACATAAAAAGCCCCGATCAACAGAATATCCGTAAAAAATCCCGCTAATAAAAAGATTTTTAAACGAGTATCAAAAATCGATTCATGACGTGGGCGTGGCGGACGACTCATCACATCATCCTCTTCTCCTTCCAAAGACAAGGCCAAATTAGGCAGTCCATCATTTAATAAATTAATCCACAGAATTTGAATTGCCAACAATGGCAAAGGCAAACCAAGTATTAATGAACCAATTATCACTATCACTTCTGAAAAAGTATCAACCAATAAATAAAGAATGACTTTTTTGATATTATCATAAATAACCCTCCCCTCACGAATGGTTTCTATGATAGTGAAAAAATTATTATCCAACAAAACAATATCTGATGCCTCTTTGGTAACATCCGAACCATCACCTAAGGCGATACCAATGTCAGCTCCCTTAATAGCGGGAGCATCATTAATGCCATCACCCGTCATAGCCACAGTAGCGCCATTTTTTTGTAAAGCTGAAATAATACGCAATTTATGCTTGGGTTCTACCCTGGCATAAACATCAACTTGATTAACTTTTTCTAATAATTCTTGATCAGATAGTTTGTCTAAACTTGGACCATCTAAAATATTACCATTTATTTTGACTCCCAATTCTTTATAGATGGCTTGAGCTGTTAAGGGGTGATCGCCGGTAATCATGATCGGTCTAATACCAGCTTGATGACAAGTTTGAATAGCGAGTTTGGCCTCGGCTCTTAGGGGATCTTTTA
>CAZYUN010000021.1:11388-11458 GCA_964650755.1 uncultured Gammaproteobacteria bacterium | reverse complement strand
CAGAGGTCTGCAAAACCTTTATTCACCGGTTCGATTCCGGTCGTGGCCTAAATAAGTGCTTCCTAATACC
>CAZYUN010000021.1:2567-11288 GCA_964650755.1 uncultured Gammaproteobacteria bacterium | reverse complement strand
TAAATACTCCTAATGTTAATTGGGGGTATTTTATTTAAGGAATCGAACAGGTCAGAAACGAGATGTGAGTAAAATTGGAAAATTTTACGAACTATCGAGTGTCGACAAATACGACCCCTGGGAGTATTTGGCGCTGACCGCGACACCGCAGTCGTCGAGCTTTCAGGCGAGACGACGAGACGAAATTCCGGTCGTGGCCTAAATAAGTGCTTCCTAATACCTAAATACTCCTAATGTTAATTGGGGGTATTTTATTTAAGGAATCGAACAGGTCAGCACTTCTCCACTCTCTAATTCCGGCATTTCTTTGATTTTTCTTTTGTGTTATATTAAAGATGTATGAATCAAGAATCGATTACCACCAATATCAAAAAAACCTTAGCCCGCTATTCGGTTCTGCAACAAACCCCCACCCTAACCGAATTACATCATCTGCTGGAATTGCCGATTGATTTGTTGTCTCTAAAAAATACCCTTCAACAATTACTACAAAATCAAGAAATAATCTGTGCAAATGACTGTTGGCAACTAGCCCCACAACCACAACTACGCACTAAACGCCACCAACAAATCCGCGCCTCTTTAGAAAAAAACTTTTTAGCGCAACAAGCATCAAAAATAATCATACACTTCCCCTGGATTAAAGCGATTGGAATTTATGGCTCATTAGCTCGCTTGCAATCAAATAATGAAAGTGATATTGATTTTTTTATTATCACTTCAAACAAAAGATTATGGTCAGCCAGATTTTTTATTAACTTTGTGTTTAAGATTCTTAATTTACGACCAGACAATCAACATAAAAAAAATCGTTTTTGTTTTAGTTATTGGGCTGACGAAAACAATCTTGATCTTTCTATAACTAATTTAGAAAATGACTACTACTACTACTACTACGGAACCGGTGCTTTTAGATTCTTAACCGGCCAACCGACAGTAATTAAAAAATTTTTTAACAGTAATCAAAAATGGCTAAACGAGATTATGCCAAACTGGCAACCGAGCGATTTCACTATTTCATACAAAAAATCAAAATTACAATTTTTATTAGAAAAAATTTTTGGCTTAATTCCTGAATCTTTATATCAAAAATATCAGCTCCGAATCCTACCTCCAATGTATCGTCAAGCCAATAACAGTAAAAGTGTCATTATTAACGATCACCTAATAAAACTGCACCACCGCGAACGCCGAGAGGACTACAATCAAAAAATGTCTGAGGCATCGGCCAAAATCCAATAAGCAATTATGAATATTAATCTCAAACAAATAAAAGAAAAAATCAATCTCAAAAAAATTTCCTTTTGTTTAGTGTGGTTGTATTTATTTTTAATACCCCTACAGACGGCCATTATTTTTGATGAGAAAATTATCAACGGCTTTAAGTGGCATTATGGCTCGGGACTGATTTATATCAACGAAATGATTCTCTGGTTAGCGGGTTTGTTATTTGTTGTTAATTTTTTATTCCGACTTTCATTCCAAAAACATCAATTCGCTAAAGAACCACGAAAAAAAATATCAACTGTTGGGCGGAATAATAAAAAAATCATCTTTTTGAGTTTATTATTTCTTTTGCCCCTCATAACCGCTACCATAATCGCCACCGACAAATCAGCTAACTGGTATCTAATCATTAAAATATTTGATGGTTTATTGTTACTGTTCTTATTACGACTACATCAATTTTCTTGGCAACAAATCGCTTGGCCTCTGTTATTATCAAGCGCCTTACAAGGCGTCTTAGCGAGTTTTCAATTTCTTAATCAAGTTATTATTGCCTCTAAATGGCTGGGAATCGCCAATCATCAAGCCACGACTTTTGGAGAAATAGTCATTGAAACTCAGGCGGGTCGTTGGCTTCGCGCCTATGGCACTTTAGCTCATCCCAATATCTTGGGTGGCTTTTGTGTGTTTGGACTTTTATCCGGTTGGGCGCTAAAAATAACTGGCGACAAAAATAATTTTCTATCAAATGAATCAATCAACAAAAATATAAATCGCTTGCTTGATTTGTTAATTTTATTATCCGCTTTGGGAGTATTTTTTAGCTTCTCTAAATCAGCTGTTTTAGGACTGCTTATTGGTTTGTTGATTTTAATTTTATTTAACCAGCCACAAACTAACAAAAAAAATATTTTAAAATCAATCACCCCAGCCATTATTTTATTAATCACCTTCGGTATCATTTTTCAATCCCTGATTCTTACTCGGCTTAATCCAAACGCCCATTTAGAACAACAATCAAGTGTTGAGAGATTAAATCAATATCATCAGGCCTACGAAATCTTTCGACAATATCCATTAACCGGCACCGGATTAAATAATTATACTCTGCTCTTGTGGCAAAAAAATCCTAATCTGGAAATTTTTATGCATCAACCGATTCACAATGTTTTTGTTTTAATTTTTGTAGAATTAGGTTTAGTGGCTTTGTGTTGGTTAATACTAATTATCGCTAACGCGCTAAACTTCAAAAATAATTTAAAAAATTTATCGCCACTAGCACTATCCCTGATGACCTCAATTCTAGTCATTTCTTTGTTTGATCATTACCCCTGGACTCAGGCCGTCGGACAATCACTCTTGTGGCTTGCCTTGACTTTTTATTTTTCTAGCTTTAAGATGCCAAATAAAGCACTTTGAAATTACTCCCAACAACCATAAGGAACAAAACAATGAAGGCAAAGGGTCCGGCTGATTTTATTACCAAACCGCAACGCATCACCTTGGAATCTTTTAAAGCCAGAATGCTTTTGGGACTACAAACAATTCCCTACGATCCAGAGATTGACGTTGAGCAAGCACTGACTGATTATTGGCACTGCCCTCTGCGAGGATTCAAACATTCTTTAGCAATCTACAAAAAGGCCTGCTATTTGTTATTCAACTCCAAAAATACGCTTCACCAAATATCAGCTAACGACTGGGATTATGAAATGATCAAAAGTTCTCTCTTGTGGGCTTCAATACTCCATGAATTGGGTGATTTTTTTCACTTGACGCAAATAGAGTATGGTCACTGGGCTATTGTTTTGGCAGAAAATTCGTTTGAAAATGAAGCGAAGCTGGGCCAACTCAATCCCTTAACGGCTATGCTTTATCCCTATATCTATAATGCCTCCATAACCAATCATCCGATACTTTATGGGGATTTTTGTCTCGATCCTATTGGTGATATTTTTCGCTTGTCTCACAAAATCGCTCTGAGCGGAGCCGAACAAGTTAGACGACTCTATGCGATTCATCAAAGTAAAAATATTCCATTTTTTGATCGCAATATAAATTTGAAACGACGTTTTGCTTTTGATTATGATTTTTCCGGTCTGGACACTTGTTCTTATTGCCTTTATTTGTTTTTACTTTCGCCCGGTGATTTTTTCTATCCCGAAACAATCAGCGCTTATCGCCACTGGGAAACTGCCAAAGGCAAAAATTCCGGCAAACTTGGCGCTTGGCGCATGCTCAAAAGTATTGCCACAGAAGACGAAATCATAGCTGACAGAGATTGGCAAGACATTGAAGAAATTTATCTTGAGTTTATTCGTTATTTTGAATTAGACAAATCAGCCGAGAAATGGTTTAAAGATTATTAAGTAGCACACCCCGTTCATTCGGGGTTTTTTATTTAATTATTTATGTTATTTTAATCAATTAGATTATTTTAATTAAAAAAAATCTCAGCTTGTTTTTTCATAACCCATAAACTATGATAAAATTAAAGCTGACAAACAATAATTATGACACTATGTCTTCATTATATCCCAAAATAGGTGCGCATTTATCAACCGCAGGCGACCTGACTCAAACACCTTTAAGAGCCCACGATGCCGGTTGCGAATGTTTTCAATTTTTTTCACGCTCGCCTCAAGGCGGTCCCGCTAAACCATTAACTACTGAAATTATTAACGAGTTTAAAAACAACTGCCAAAAATTCAATCTGGAGAGCTATGTTCATGCTCCCTACTACATCAATCTTGCCTCCAGTGATAATCGCATTTATTATAATTCCATCAAAGTAATTCGCGAAGAATTAGATAGGGTTTCACCTTTGGGAGTTAAATCTTTGATGGCGCATTTAGGTAGTGCCAAAGATCTCAAACCACAATCGGCTCTCAAAAAAATTATTGACGGTTTGGTTTTAATTCTGAAAGATTACCAGGGTAAAACTGAATTTTTGATTGAGATTTCGGCCGGTGCCGGTGCCGTCGTCGGAGATTCCTTTGAAGAAATAGCATCAATTATCAATTCCACCAAACTAAAAAAATATCCTATCGGAATTTGTTTTGATACGGCCCACGCTTTCGCTTCGGGTTATGATTTGCGTGATCAAAAAACGGTTAAAGAAACTTTTGCTGACTTTGACCGGCAAATCGGATTGAAAAAATTAAAACTGATTCACGCCAACGATTCATTAGCGCCATTTAATTCACACAAAGATCGCCACGCTCATATCGGTGCCGGCGAAATCGGCTTAGCCGGTTTTTCCGCTTTGGTCAAAATCGCACAAAAACTCAAAATCAATATGATTTTAGAAACACCGCATCATGACCATCAAGATCCGGCGCTACTAAAAGATATTAAAACACTAAAAAAATTAAGAACCGCAAAATAATGAAAATTCTCATAATCTCTGACACTCACGACAACCTCGCTAATCTTGAAAAATTTTTGTCTTGGGCGCGTCAAAACAACTATACTCAAATTATCCATTGCGGAGATATCGCTAACTCCGAAACCATTGATTATTTAAGCAAGAATTTTATCGGCGATTGCCGATTGGTTTTTGGCAATATGGATACTAACTACCGTCAAAGCATTATTGCTTTAAGCAACAATTGGCCGAATATTAAATTATGTGGTGAGATTGGCAAATGGAATCTAAAAAATCTTCAAATCGCTTTTTGCCATCAACCCGAAACCGCCAAAGAATTAGGATTGTCGGGAGATTATCATTTGGTTTTTTATGGCCACACTCACAAACCTTGGGTAGAAAAATTGCCTAACGGTTGCCAATTGATTAATCCGGGAACTTTGGGTGGGGTGTTTAATCGCGCTTCTTTCGCCGTTTTTGATACTGATACCAATAATTTAGAATTAAAAATTTTAGAGTTATTATAATTTAAGCGCAACACTCCTAATATAAATAAAAAATAAAACCAAAAATGAAACAATTACTGATTGAAGTCAAACCAAACTCCAAACATCTAAAAATAGAAAAAATAACTGACGCTGTTTATAAAATACATTTAACCGCTCCGGCACAAGAAGGCAAAGCCAACCAACAACTGATTGGGGTTTTGTCTGATTATTTTAAAATCGCGAAAAGCTTGATTGAAATCAAAACCGGAAAAACAGCCAAAACCAAAACCGTTCTTATTGACCTCAAATAACAACTAAAAACATTTGCTTCTTAACTCAATTTGGGGTATAATAAACAAGTAAGCAGATTAATATTTTAACTTATTTTAAAAAAATAGCTAATTTTAGCTAATTTTTTGTTTCTAAAATATTTATAAAATAAAATAAAAAGCCAAACGCTTGACTTTTTCATTTTTTTTTGCTACAATTACCTATTGCGAAACTTACAAATCCCTTAATCGGCAAAACTCTGCAGGCACGACAAGCATAGGAAATATTTAAAGGATCATCTTGGCTTTAGCTCGGATTTTCCCTTTGGCTATTTTCTTTGTCTGCAGGGTTTTGCTTGTTAGGTATAATTCTGCAAACCGGCGCCCTTGTCCATAGGGCAAACTTTAAAAAAATTTGTCACCTTCCATTAAATTTTTTTGAGAAAATTCTTATTTCTTTTCTCCATTCTCGGAGAAACCGCTCGGTGGGCTGGTTCGGCTAGGCACGACAAGCATGGGAATTGTTTTTGAGTTTCATTTGGGCTTTCAGCTCGAATGATGCTTGAAAAAATTTTCTTGCCTAGCCAAATCAGCGCCATCGAGCTTTAACCGGTTTGCAGTATTTTGCCTAACAAGAATAAGCCACCTTCACCGGTGGCTTATTAAATAACAGCACTTTAACAAAACACGGGAGACCAACCATGACAAAGCCCCTCATCTTGATACTTTGTCGCCAAATATCTTCAGAAGATATTGAGTATCAATCAACGCAAACAGCATTATTGCCTTTCATCAACGCTTGTAAAGTGTTTGGTTGTGAAACATTAACTCGGTATGGGGATTTGGATGATTTTGCCAGTGACTCAACAATAACCGACCTGTGCCGACAAAAAATATTGACAGCAGTTATTATAATCCAAGGCGAAGAAGATGCTTTTTATTGGAACAAATTCGCGCCCGAACTGATAAAAAACATCAGAGCCAATTCTGATGCGCTGATTATCGCCATTACCGGAGTTTTGCGTGCTAATGACGATGAAGAAAATAACGAACCGTTCCAACTAAATGACTGTGAGATGTATTGTTTTTTGCAAAGCAAAGAATTGTGGTCGAGGCTCAAAACAGCCATCGGACAAAAGCTACAAGCTTTAAGTGAAAATGAAACGATACGAACGCAAACCCAACAACTGCGTGAAGCTTATCGGGTCAATTATCCCGATGACGAGCAACTCAGCGCTGAAGATTCTGACGTTGCTAGCGCCAGAGAGATAATGCGTTTACGGCTGATGCAAGATCCTCAATTAGTCAAACAAGAATTTGACGACATAATTAGACCACATCTGAAAATAAATGGGGTCTCTGATTGGCAAGATCTAAACCCCACTGAATCCTTTGATGCTGATTGGGAAAAAATCACTGAAATGATGGCTGACCATTTCAAAAAAGAATTGATTGAGGGTTGTATTTGTTTGATAATCCAAAAAAGTCGTGGTGCCGGTTTGGGTCGGGATTGTTATGGTTTTGCCTATGATCCCAAAACTCAATCCACGGCCACAAATAATGCTCATGGATTGCATGCCTATACTGCTTATTATCTAAGAAATTTGGTTGTTGGCCTCAATGAAGTTAATAAGATAATTAATGGAAACCAAGACAATGATAATGATAGGGGAATTATGGAACGATTTGTTGTTGGCACCATCTACAAAACCGAGATCACAAAAACTCCCATATTGTTTGTAAAATCACGCCTAACTGAAACCGAAAAGCAGGAATTCTGGCAGTGGGCCAGAAGTCAGCGTCGATTTATTCCTGTTTACGAATATGATTTTCCTGATTGGTAATTTCAGCTCTTTTACTCCGGCATCACCGTCGGAGTTTTTTTATTATACGAAAAAATAATCAAACCAATAATCATCAAAAAAATACTAAAAATCTGAGGCCAACGATAATCACCAATCATCGCGGTTGATTCTAATCTAATAAACTCCAAAAAAAATCTGATTAGTCCGTAGCCAAACAAATAACAAGCGCCATATTGGCCGGCATTTAATTTTTGTTTTTTATATAACCGCCATAAAATGAAAAACAACAAAAAATTAGCTACTGATTCATACAAAAAAGTCGGATGAAAATATTGGTATTGTTGCCAACCATCAGGACGATTACTTAATTCAATCGGAATTCCCCAGGGTAAATCAGTCGGTTTGCCAAATACCTCTTGATTGAAATAATTGCCAAAGCGACCAAGAGCTTGACCCAAAGGCAAAACCACCGCTACCAAATCAACCCAATGCCAAAATTTTTGCTTTTTATAATAACACCAAACAAAAATAGTCAGCAGGCCAAAAATAATTGCGCCATGAATCGCCAAACCGCCTCGCCAGATTTTAACAATTTCTTGAGGATTAGAAAAAAAATAATTGGGCTCTAAAATCAGCACCTCATAAAAACGCGCGCCGATAATTCCAAACAAAATCAACCAAAGAGCCAAATCAACCACATCATCATTTTTTAATCTTCGTTTTTTTGCTAAATCCAAAGCCACTAAAATAGCCAGTACGGCTCCCAAAACAATAAACAAGCCATAATATCTGATAGTAAAAATTCCCCATTCAAAAAAAACAGGTGAGGGCAAGAAATTGTGTAAAAAATCAAACATAATTAGCTTAATTATAGCTTTTTTTCTAAAAAATGCCCAGCAAACGCAAAAATACATTAAATTATTAATAAAAAATAGCTAAAATTAGATAAAATACTTTTTGGTTGTTGATAAACCTATTGACAAAATTATGATTATGTGATATAATGATAATTATAGTTAAATGCACCTTAAACAACAACCCAGCGACCGATAAAGTCGCAAGGAGGGCTGCAAAATGCAATTGTGTAAGAATGGAAAGTCGGTGCGGATGAATTTCCGCATCACCAAAAAAACCACCGGGGAAAGAGTGGCCGAAGTCCTGGCGACGATACCAATCATCGACATGGACGACGAAAATCGGTGGTGGGAGCTGGCGGTGCTGGCCTACCTCCACAGTCGGCAAATGCCGACTCACATGGATGAGCGGAGCAAATACTCCGCTAAGCCGACGGCGGACTACCACGAGAGACACAATTTCGTGACGGAAGAACTCCGCAAACGCAATCGTGCCGAGCGCGAGGAAACGGCGCGTCGTCAAGCCGAGCGCGAGGCCAAACGAGCCCAGAAGCTCGCCGAACGTGAATCGGCCAAAGAGCAGAAGCGCGCCGAGCGCGAAGCGGTCAAAGCGCAAAAGCGCGCCACGACCGCCACCGCGACTTCGGCCAAAGCAACCAACGCAAAAAACCACAACCCCGCAACTCCCGCCCCGGCCACCACCACTCCCAC
>CAZYUN010000021.1:0-2557 GCA_964650755.1 uncultured Gammaproteobacteria bacterium | reverse complement strand
AAAGGCTGTTGCTCTGGGCGTTGGCCTGTCGACTGACAACCTTACGCAGCTTGCAACAAAGTACGACGGGATTGTTGACCGTGGCACACCTAATGCCGAGGTAAAAGAGGGCGAGAGCGTTACCCTTTCCGCCGGATACTATCACGGCGGATCTATCAAGGGCGTATCCGGCGGCGGCAACTATACTCTTCAGTCCAAGACAGTGACCCCCACCAAGTCGGAACAGCTGGAACTCACCCTTGAGTGAGCCCGGCCCAACCATCAGTTGAAACGCCCAACGATTGAGCGCCTCAACATCGCACCATGAACACACAACACCAACCCCGCGTGAAATATCGCGGGTTTTTTATTTCTTAAAATATTCATCAATATTAGTCCCCAAAAAACTAAAACACTTGACCAAAGGCCCAAAAAAATCTAAACTAACAACCACGAAGCACCTTAAAACCAGGGAGAGAAAAGATGCTACACATCAGACCACGAGTCCGAATCAATTGTAAAAAACAAGAAAATTCCAATATTGATCCGGTTTTGGCTGAGATTTTATTTGAGTTCTTCTTACCCTACAACAATTTCCAAAATGACATTGACTTGATTGATTTTCTTAATCTTTTTTTTCAGGCCTACCAAAAATATCTTGTCACCACAGAATTAGTGTTGGCGAAACTGACTGAAGATATTACTCTTGAAGATTTTCTTAAAACAAAAGTAGCGCCAATCAATCGTGAGATCTTTGTCTTTTTGTTTCAAGATCAACTGAATGCTGATTTGACCTTCAATTTTCTCAAAACAACAATTCAGAGAAAAATTACCGATAATCACCGTCAATTTGCCAAGTGGCAAAAAGCCAATGAAAGAAGATTATCAAATATCTCCAAGGGGCGAACCCCAAAATCCTGTCCCAAAAGAAAAAGATCATCTGAGTTAACTGCGGGTATCTATCCCTATCTCTCAAGTCAGTGGCTGACACAAAAATACCTGTTTGAATTGCTTAATGAGTTGATTCGCGATTAGCACTTTTACCTCCGATAATTCGGGGGTTTTTTATTATTTAAAACATTGCTGATATTGACAAAAAAATAAAAATAAGCTACAATAAAACCACTAATAAATAAGACGTTATTTCTGGTTTCGAGCGCTGCTATCGCTGTCATTAAGACAAGCTCGTGGAGGACTGGAGATATCGCGACAGGAGATCCTAAAAAATGATCGACAAAAAAAAGAAGCAGCAGATTATCAAAAAATTCGCCGTTCATGAGAACGACACCGGTTCTTCAGAAGTGCAAATAGCTTTGCTGACTGAAGAAATAAAAAATCTGACTGAGCATCTAAAAGCGCACAAAAAAGATTTTTCGTCACGCCGTGGCTTGCTCCGCAAAGTGGCTGAAAGAAGACGCTTGCTACGATACTTAGAAAGAGAAAATGGCGAGAGCTTTGACGCCTTAGTCAAAACACTCAAACTAAAAATTACCAAAAAGCAGGATTTGGCTTCTAAATTACTAGAAGAAGAAACAGCTATCAAGGAATCAATTGAAGAAATTACCGAATAAATTATCAAGCGGGGAGTCCGAGCAATCGGCACTCCCCGTTTGGATTTTAAACATTATTAATAAACAGGCATCAAGCCGAAAGAGAGAATTATTTATTTGAAAGACAAACAGCCGACTATTATTATTTGATTATTATCTAAATATCAAATTATAAAAAACTCAGCCGTTTATCCTTCAAATAAAACTCATTTTCGCTTGAGAGCCAGAAAGGAAACGCGAAATGTTACCTAACAAAAAATTCTCTTTGGAGTTTGCCGGACGCACTTTAGAAATTGAAACCGGCAAATTAGCCATGCAATGCAATGGCGCAGTTATTGCCCGTTATGGAGAAACTGTAGTATTGGCTACCGCCACTATGGGCAAAGAACCAAAAACCGGCATTGATTTTTTTCCACTCACCGTTGAGATGCAAGAAAAAATGTATGCAGCCGGAAAAATCAAAGGTTCAAAATTCGTCAAACGTGATGGCCGACCAACTGATAACGCCATTTTAACCGGACGTATGATTGATCGTGGAATTCGTCCCCTATTCAATCAAGAAATGCGCCATGAAGTACAGCTAACCACTACCACTTTATCTTATGACGAAGAAAATGCGGTTGATATTTTATCTATTACCGCCGGTGCTTTAGCCCTACATCTATCTGACATTCCTTGGCATGGTCCATTGGTTGGTATTTGTGTTGGCAGAATTAATAATGAGTTCGTCATCAATCCAACAGAATCACAACTACTTGAATCAGATCTAAAATTGATCTTGTCAGTCACCGAAGACAAAGTGATGATGATTGATGCTGAAAGTAATGAAATTGATGAAGCGACTATTTATTCCGCTTTTGAATTTGCCATCAAAGAAGTTAAGCCCTTGTTGGATTTTATTGAATCTGTTAAAAAAGAAATCGGCATTACAAAACAAGACGAACAACAATTAATAGAATCGGCCTATGCAACCGGAGAAATAACTTTAGCCGAAAAAAAATCAGCTTTTGAATCAGCTAAACAATTCT
>CAZYUN010000020.1:1980-11602 GCA_964650755.1 uncultured Gammaproteobacteria bacterium | reverse complement strand
TAATGATCCTAAAGTTGCTTCCAGTCGGGATCGTAATCGAGCGCGTCGCCGTCAAAACGGAATTAGCGCTAAAGTTATTTGTAATTCTCAGAAGCTAAAAGAATATCGCGATGATTTAGATAAGTATTCAGTTCTAGATGCCAAAAAAAATCCTATTGAAGCTGATATTAATATTGCCGGAGATATTGTTAGAATCACTACTTGGAATCAAGAAAATTCTGCGATTATTATTCGCAAAAAAGAGGTGGCTGAAACTTTAAGAACTTTGTTTCGTTTGGCTTGGTTGGGAGCTGAAGCGGAGCGTCGTACTGGTCGCATTAAAAATAAAAAATAATTACTTTTATGAGTCATGAATTTAGGCGTTTGGATTCAGCGGAATCGATAATTAGAATCCAGTTAGAAAAAATGTTAGAAAAAACTTTAACCGAAGGTGGTACCAAAGAAAATGAAGGTCATCATGGTGTTATTTTGCGTTTGGACTTAAGTAGTTTTAGTCAGCAAGAAATAACTGAATTAGAAGAATCACTTGGTTTTCCGATTGCCAAAGATGCTGATACTGCGATGAAAATTTTAAAAATTTATCAAGCCGGTGAAGCCGAAAAAGAATTCTCTATTCAAACAAAAGCAGTAGAGGCGATTGATGCTAATGCCGATTTAAAAGACAGGGTTAGCGTTCCTGAATGTTATTTTGGCGGTGAACTTGCCTTAAGTGACGATACATTAAAAAGTCGTTTAAGAGATTGGGGTGTAGCGATGCCTGATCGTATTGGTGTAGTGATTATGGATATGGTTGAAGGTGAAGATTTGGGAATGTTTTGTTACAAGGAGTTTATTAAAGCTCATTTTGACAAGTTTAAAAGTTATTTGGGAATCATTAAAAAAGATATTCCACCTGAATTGTATGACGACTATTTGAAGGGTCGTTCAATTGAAGATTTGATTTATGCCTGTCATTATATTTTAGAGTTTCAAGCAAAATACAAATATTTTGATGCTTCTTATGAGGCCCAACAAGAACGCAGTCAGGTAGCTAAAATGCTATTAGAAAATTTGGAGAATCGTGGTCTTTTAAGTAGGGATAAAATTGATTTTTTGCGTCAAGCCATACAAACTTTACACAAGTCAGGTATTTATCATCGTGATTTGCATTTGCGAAATATTTTAGTTGATCAGTCGGGTAAAATGTCTATCATTGATTTTGGTTCGGCTAAAATTATTAATCCTCAAGATGCTAACGAATTAGATAATGTCTATAATTCCAGTGATGGTTCTATTATGCAGAGCGACGAATCAATTTTGAATTTTTTGGGTCGTTTGGCCACAACTCCCGAAGAAGCGCAAGCTGAAAAAATTAAGCAACATTTAGAATTGCCTTTGCGCCTAAAAAGAATTATTACTGAAGCTCTTGGAAAAAATAAATTATCCGGCAGAGAAAAAAACTTTGTTAGTTTTTGGAAGACACTTGAGGTGGATGTCAATTCAAATAAATCTTTAGAAGAATCATTAAAAAAATTCAGTTATAATTTTGGAGAATATGCTGAAACTGATGCTTATTTTGATTATCAGATTGCCGGTTTATTACTTTTATCTGAAATCGGTTTGACTGAAATGGTGAAAGATTTTTGCCAACAAAAAATGATCGACAAAACGACTAACAAAAAAATGGCGACACGATTAAGAGAGTTATTAGCAATAATTTAATTTTTATAATTGGATTGTGATTAGAAAGTCATGTTTAGAAAATAAATATTAAGCATCAAAAAAACAAGGGCTATACGCACTTGTTTTTTTAATTTGGTTTTATTGACCTAAAATAATTACAATATCGGCATTTGATGATAGATTCGCTGGCGGTGGTGAAGTTTTGACGCCATAAATAATTTGCAGTTCAGAAATTGTTTTAGGATTTTTGCCACCCGAAAGGTCATAGATTTTTATCTCTGTATAACCCTTAGTTGGCGCATTGCCAATTTTGTTGATGATAAATCCTTTATTTTTTAATTTGGTTGATTCTTTGGATGCCCAACCTTCAATTAAAGTTCCATTTAAAATATCTATTTTGACTGTTTCTTGACGATAGTCGCTAAAACTTTCTGTTTCTTCACTCCAACCACCATCAGTTTCTTCATAAATTGAATCAGTTGGGTTAGTGGTGGTAGCTGGATTGTCTTTAGTGGTTGTGGTGGTTTGCGGTTCGTCTTTGAATTCTTCCCATTTGGTTCTATCTATTTTAATATCAGTGGAGGTTCCGACAGTAAACAAATTATTCCAGATCAAGCTGATTTTGTCATAGTTGCCACCATAAGGCAATAAAACATAAGCGCCCCCAACTATTTGATCATATAAAAGGGGGGTAGGTCCATCAACCAAACTAAAGGTAATGGGATTTTGATAATCTACATTTTCAGCCATTTTTAATAATTTAAGAATTTCCCATAATTCCAAATTAGTAGAAACATTTTCTTGGTAGGCCTTAAATAGAGCTGAGATTTTTCCGGGATTGAGAATTAAATTATATTTTAATATCTTGTCTTTTAGGGCTAATAAGATTTTTTGTTGTCTTTTGGAACGGGCAAAGTCAGAACCCTCAACACCTAAAGCATGTCTAGAGCGAGCGTATTTGAGAGCAGTGGCTCCATCAAAGTGTTGCCAACCCTTTTTAATATTAAGTCGCTCAAAACGAGATTCAATCGGGTAGGAATTTTCTTTACCTCTGATCGGATAGGAGCTATCAATTAAATCATTATCTACATAAACATCAATACCGCCGAATTCATCTATTAATTTTTCAAAACCATCAAAATCAATGACGGCATAATAATGAATCTCAGTGTTAAGTGTTTGGTTGAGGAATTTTGACATTATTTCGCCACCTTGTTTAGGATATTTTTTTTCGGCATAAGCATGAACGGCATTGATTTTACTCCAACCGAATTCATCGCTTTTAACATAGAGATCGCGAGGTAAGGACATCATGGCAATTTTGTTGGTTGAGGGTTGCAGTGATCCTAAAATAATAGTATCAGCTAAAGTTCCGCCTTCATGATCGGCGCCACCAATACCAATTAGCAGGGCGTTTATTTTATCATCATCTTCACCTTTGAGTTGTCTGTCACCGGCAGTAATCAGTGATCCCATTTGTGCTAATAAATTTAAATTATTAAGTCCTTTTATTAGATTTTCGTTAGAAAATAAAATAGAGGAGCCAAAAACAATAAAAATAATAATAGAAACAATAACTATACCAATTGAGATTTTTTTAAATTTAACAAAAAATCCCCCTCTTGATGTTTTAGGGTGGTGGTAATTTTTTAATTCAGGACTTTCTTTTTTTAATTGATTAAGCTCAACGGCAAAATCTTCTTGGTCAATTAGATTGATTTTTATATCCTCACGCATTTTTTTCTTATTTGACTATGATTTTTTAATTATAACAAATATTGGTCATTTGGGCAATTAGTGGATAACTTTTTTATTTTTTTGATTTGCCACTTGATTTTTATACCTTTTTTATGTTATTATTATTTTAGTTATCAACAGCCAAATCGGTCTAATTGTTTAATAAATTAGTTTTTGATTCAAAATATTTCAAAATATTCCAATATAATCTAATAAAATGGATAATTTAAACGAAGAGTTCTCTTTTGAAAAAAGGTCAAAAATCAGGATTATTTCTGAATTTTTTTGGGAAATGGTGCGAGTTGGCATTATTTCTTTGGCGATTATATTACCGGTCAGATATTTCTTGGTTCAACCCTTTTATGTTAAAGGCGCCTCAATGGAACCGAATTTTTATGATCATGAATATTTAATTATTGATGAAATCAGTTATCGTTTTAATGAGCCTCAAAGGGGTGATATTGTGGTTTTTAAATATCCTTTGGATGACAAGCAGTTTTTTATTAAAAGAGTGATTGGTTTGCCCGGAGAAACAGTGAAAATAAAAGAAAATAGCGTTTATATTAATGATTCAAAACTTAATGAAAGTTATTTGGATGGTAGTGTTGAAACTTTTTTACCTTTGAGGGGCTATGGCGATATTACTCTTAGTGATGATGAATATTTTTTATTAGGCGATAATCGAGGTCAAAGTTTTGATTCACGCAGTTTTGGACCGGTTAAAAAATCCTTGATTATCGGCAGAACCTGGTTGCGTGGCTGGCCGTTTAATCGTATTACCGTTTTTAATAATCCTAACTATTAATTTTTCAGTTTTATATTATGCCTAGACCCAAAAAAATTAAAAAAGAAACAGAGGTTCCTAAAAGAAAAAGCAAGCACAAAAAAGAAATTATTACCGTTACCGGTTTTCGTGATATTTTGCCTCAAGATCAGCATTATTGGCAAAAAATTATCCGTTCAGTTAATAATGTGGCAACTGATTATGGTTTTGGTTTAATTGAAATACCAATTTTAGAATATTCTGAATTATATGTTAAAGGCACTGGCAAACAAACAGATATTGTAGAAAAAGAAATGTTTGCTTTTGTTGATCAGGGTGGTGATAGTTTGGCGGTGAGACCTGAGGGCACTCCGGGTGTTGTTCGCGCTTATGTTCAGCATGGTATGGTGAATAATACTCAGCCAGTCAAAATGTATTATTATGGGCCAATGTTTCGTCACGAAAAACCGCAAGCCGGAAGATTCAGGCAATTTTTTCAAGCCGGTTTTGAAGCAATTGGTGATGCTGGTCCCGTCATTGATGCTCAATTGATTTTGATGGGTTATAATATTATTAGTGAATTAGGATTAGATACGGTCATCCAAGTTAACTCTATTGGTTGTCCCGATTGTCGCGAAGAATATAAAAAAGCATTAATTAAATATTACAAACAACATCAAAAAACATTGTGCGAGAATTGTTTGAATCGTTTGGCTAAAAATCCTTTGCGCCTTTTGGATTGTAAAGAAGAGTCCTGTCAAAAAGTGAAAGAAGAAGCGCCACAAATACTTGATTATTTAGATGATGAATGCAAAAAACATTTCATGAAAGTTTTGGAATATTTAGACGAGCTAAATGTTCCTTATGTGCTTAATCCGAGAATCGTCAGGGGTTTGGATTATTATAATCGTACTGTTTTTGAATATTGGTCAGCTGATGATGTTGAGGGTAAAAACGCTTTAGGTGCCGGTGGCCGTTATGATGGTTTAGTAGAATTGATGGGTGGCAGAGATAAGACCCCTGCTTGCGGTTTTGCTTTGGGAGTGGATCGTTTGATGGCTCGTTTAAGAGATCAAGATCCTACTTTAGTTGATGAAGAACGCCCCGATGTTTTTTTTGCTCAACTGGGAGAAAGTGCCAAGAAAAAATCTTTAGTAATGTATGAAGTATTGCGTAAAAAATTTAAAATGGCTCAGGCCTTCAATAAAGATAGTTTGAAAGCCCAATTAGAATTAGCTAACAAGTTAAGAGTGAAGTTTTGTTTGATCTTGGGGCAAAAAGAATTATCTGAAGGAACAATTATGCTCAGAGATATGAGTGGGGGAGTACAAGAAATTATCAATTTAGATAAGATAGAAAATGAAATTGCTAAACGTTTAGCCAAATATACCGGTGATGAAGGTATTGCTGTTATTGACACCGAAGAAACTAGAGCGGTTTTATCCAGCAAAAAGAAATTTGATCATGGCTATAGAGACGTTGAAGATAATTCTGATTTAGATATTGCTGATTTTGGTAGTTTTGATGCTGATGAGACAAGTGCTGATGATTCCAGCTTAGAGGATTAACGCTAATTCTTTTTTTCTTGACTTAAATTAATAGTTGGGAAAAAAATTATTATAAAAAATAAATAACAAAGAAAGAGAGGTGAACAATCGTGGCTGAAGTAAAAAGAAAAAAAGGTGAATCTTTTGAATCGTTGATTAGAAGATTTTCAAAAAAGGTCCAGCAGAGTGGCCGTGTTTTGCAAGTTAGAAAAATCCGTTTTCATTCTAAAGAAAAAAACAAAACATCAGTGCGTTCTGCTGCCGCCAGAAGACAAGAAATTACCGAAAAAAGAGAGTACTTGAAAAAAATCGGTAAACTGCCCGATGATACTTATAGAAGAAAATAAAATCAATTAAGTCATTATTTCTCTTCCTAATCTGAAACAATCAGGTTGGGAAGGAAATGAAGATTTATATTTAAACTTATGACTTTGGAACAACAAATTTCTCAGGCCTTTTTAGAGGCCTACAAAGCAAAAAACACTCAAGAAATTTCTGTTTTAAGAATGCTAAAAACCGCTTTAGCTAACAAAAAAATAGAAAAGTTAATTTCTAAAGATGATTTTTTACCAGATGTTGAGGCGTTAGCGGTTTTAAAAAGTGAATTAAAGAAACGTCTGGACTCTGTGTCCGCTTATCAGTCGGCTAACAAACAAGAGTCGGCTGATCAAGAGCAGTGGGAGGCGGATTTTATTGCTAAGTTTTTACCCGAGCAACTCTCGGAAGAAAAAATCAGAGAATTAGTCAAAGAAACTTTAGCAGAATTAGGTAATCCTCCGGCTTCTGATTTTGGTAAGGTGATGTCGGCGGTGATGACAAAAGCTAATGGTTCGGCAGATGGTTCTATTGTTTCAAAATTAGTTAAAGAAGAAATTTCTAAAAATTAAATTTTAACATAAGAAATAAGAAGGTGACATTCGACTAAAAAAGTCGAAGCAAAAAAAAATATATGGACAAATTAAAACAGCTTTTAAGCTCGAGCAAGCTAAACGCCGGCAATTTTAAAAAATTCAGCGTTTGGTTATTTTTTGCTTTTGTTTTGTTGCTACCATTAACAGTCGGAGCGCAAAATAATTTAAACATTAACACGGCTTTTTCTGGTAGTGGCCTGCCAACCGCCAGTTTAACTTTTATTATTATCAGGATTTTACAGATTTTTTTCGGAGTTTTAGGTGTTATTGCGGTTTTTATTATTATGTATGCCGGTTTTATTTGGATGACTTCTCAGGGCGATCCCAATAAAGTCCAAAAAGCCAAACAAATTATGACTAATGCTGTTATTGGTTTGATTATTATCTTTTCCGCTTTTGGCATTGCGACATTTATTATGAATGTTTTAAGAGGTACCGGTGGTGGCGGTGGTGCCGGTGGCGGTGATGGCTGGGGTGGTCGTGATGATTTTGGTCGTTCAGCTATTGGAGCCGGACCGATTGAAAGCGTTTATCCCGCGCCTAATGCTACTAATATCCCAATTGATACCTCTATTATTGTTACCTTCAAACAACCTATCAACCCAAGTTCAATTTGTAATTTAGATAGCAATGGTATGTGTAATACCGCAAAAACTGAAGCAATTGAATTGTGTCAGCTTAGTGAAGATAATCGTGCTTGTTTAACTGCTGGTGATTTTGTTACCTCAACTTTTGATGCGGTTAAGGTAGCTACTTCAACAGATAGCAGGACTTTTGTTTTTACGCCTAACAAATTTTTGGGCTTAGAAGATAATCAAATTAGAATTTTTGGAGTGACTTTAAAAAATGCTATTAAATTTAGAGATAGGGACGATTCTATCTTTGCGGGATTGCGTTATAATAACTACTCTTGGTCTTTTAAGACCAATGGTAAAGTTGATTTAACTCCACCGGAAGTGGCTAAAACAGATATGTATCCTTGGCCCGATAATACTGCTGATATTTATCAAGAAACAACCCCGGCTGTTGCCGGCACTTCAGTTTTGACTTTTACGACTAATCAAATAGCCACAGAAAAACCGGTGGCGGTTAATGGCGAGTATTTTAAGGGACAAGCTTTAAAAGTAAAAATTGACCCAACCACTGAAAATCTACCTTCAGCTTTTGAGGCCTTTTTTGAAACGCAATCCGGTTTTAATGTTTCTACTAATCAAGATATTACTTTAAGCATTTCTAGTGATGGTCAAAATGCGACTTTTTCTTCTTATGCGGTGTTAGGTTTAAGTAAAGCCACTTGGCCAATCAGTGAGTCCGGAAATATTATCAATACTGATGCCGGATTTTCTATTACGGCTACCGGTCGCTTTGTTAATGGTTCATCTTTTAGTTTCTCTGTTAGTTTGGCGGTTACCGGTTCAGTTTTTTCTATTGCCTCAACTTCTACTCCTGATAGAAGTTATGATTTTGTTTTTGTTGATCCGGCAGTTGGATATGGCAATACTTTAACGAAAATAGTTACTACTACTGATGGTACTAGAAGCACTAAAAATTATTTTACTATTTCTGAAACCACTCAAGCAAAAATAATAGAGTCAGTTAATGCTAATAATCCGTTAGTGACGTCTAGCGCTGGAGCTACTAATAATCAAGTTAATTTTACTGCTAGAGTTTCTGGCAATAATAATATTGTTTTACAAACTAATCCAACTAATAATGGCTTAAGTTTTTCTGCTTCTTCTTTAGCGGGAACCGATCGAGTGGTGGGAAGAACCATAGTTGGTCGTCCTGATGCTTATAATAATCATATTTTTAGAGTTACTTTTACTGAAGCGATTAATCCGATTAATATTGAAAATTATTTTATAGTTAGAGCCAGATTAGTAAATGGGGGAGAAGAGATTACTGTACCTTTTGATCTTGTTTTAACTAATCAATATAAAACAGTGGAATTAGTTGGAAGAAATGAATGCGGTGAAAATTCTTGTGGCAAAAAAATCTATTGTTGGTTTGATCCGGCATCAACTACTGAATCGGCAGTTGAGTTTAGAGTAGAGGTTAAACCGGCTACTATTGAATATGCTACTAATACTAATCCGACTTGGTGTTCCAGTTGGGGCGGAAGCGCTGTTGCTGATCAAGATGGTGGTCGTTGTAAGATGTCGGTGACTGTGGTTGAGGGAGATGATCAAATTACTACCACTCTTTATTATCCTAAATCTCATACTTTTGATGGTGTGGTGGATTTGGCAAGTAACTCCTTTAATGGAAACTTCAATAAGGCCTATAATAGACAAAATGTTTTAGTGGGAAAGGCCGAGGGTCCCAGAGGTACTGGCAATGGTCAATCACAAAAACCAAGATATTATTTAGCTAATGCTTATTTAAATTCTAGTAATGTTTTTACCTATACCCCAAATGATAGTTATGGCGATGATTTTGCTTGGGAATTTTTTGTTAGTCCATTAATTGATAATACTGCTCCGATCATCCAATCTGTTTTACCGGTCGGTGATCAATCTTATGGAGTTAACAATAATGAAAGTTTGGGTGATCCCGTTAAAATAACTTTTAATACCCTGATGCGTTATTCAACTCTTAAGCCGGGCTGGGGTTATGGTACCAGTACTAATGACAAAAATTATCACATTCGTTATTTAGCTTTAAATACTTTAACCTCTAATGCTAATCCGGTCGGTTATTGGTCGGCTGGCAGTGATTTGGATATTGACGGTGATCAAATAGCAGATCTAACTCAAGCTAGAATTCATCATAATCCGCTTGATAATTCTGTTAGTTATGGGCCATTAGCCGGTTCCGGTTTAGAATCAATTAATCAAAATTGTTATTTGCCTGGTATGGGTCCTGATAGAGCCGGAGAAATTTCTAATTCTTGTTCTTATACGGCTGATGGTTATAGTGGTTGCGTTGATCAACAGGGAGTTGTTTCAACTAATCCCTCATCTTATGGTTATATGAATTGTAATCAAATTATTGGAGCTGTT
>CAZYUN010000020.1:311-1880 GCA_964650755.1 uncultured Gammaproteobacteria bacterium | reverse complement strand
CTGTTCAAATGTCTAATCTTAAAAAATATTTTTTAATTTTAACGGTCGGTTTTTTACTGGTTTTAATACCGGTAAGTGTTTTAGCTCAAACTGATTTACCAACTCTTGGCGGTTTGGGTTCGTCTTTTGGCGGTTTAACTCTAACTCAGTTGATTGTTAGAATATTACAAATCTTTTTTGGAATTGTTGGGGTAATCTTTTTGGGGTTATTGCTTTATGCCGGTTTTTTATGGATGACTTCTCAGGGTGAAGTAGAAAAAATTACCAAAGCCAAAAAAATGATTACTGCCGGCGTGATTGGTATGGTGTTGATTTTTTCAGCTTTTGGTATCGCCTCGTTTTTGTATAATGCTTTAGGTGGTGGTGGCGGTGATGCTTCCGAACCGTGTGATCCGACCATTGACTCTATAGCTAGTTGTAACACCACTGATGGCTGTGCCGGAACCAGACAATGCGTTGATGGTTATTGGACCGCTTGTCAAAAATTAGATCCCAATTGTCCCAATTCCGGTTTTTATGGCAATAAATATGCTAATATTTTTAGATTCACCGATGCTAATTTGCCTAATTGGAGTGGTTGGAGTGTTGGCTATACCAACTCTTTTAGGGGAGTTGTTAATTTACCAAAATCAGCTTCTTTAAATGTTTTTGCTTATGCCCACAATCAAACCGAATACGGCAATATTTCAGGTATGAATTTTTGGGTTGGTGAAAGCCAAGATCCGATTATTTTTAGCAATTTAAGTACCTCTAATATTACTATTAATAGTAGAGCATATCACTCTGCTTCTTCTAGTGTAATTTGGAATTCTTCTGGCATTACTGAAAATGATACCAGTGTTCGTGTCAGTGTTGATAATAATTCCTCTAATGATTTTTCTTCTAATAATTTAAGAATAAAATTCAGGCCCGATCATTGTTTTAATGGTATTAAAGATGGTAATGAAACAGATATTGATTGTGGTGGTGATTGTGGTAATTGCTCTGGTGATTCTTGTCGTGGTAACACTAACAATAATTGTGCTGATGAAAATTGCGCTTCGGGAATTTGCGGATCACAATGCGTTTGTTTGGCAAATCCTTCTATTGCTTATATTGATCCCGCTTTTGATGTTTTAGAAGATACTGATTGGCGTCGTTTTACTCCCTCAACTACAGATGACGATATATCTAACGGAGCAATTGGTAATTACATAACTATTTTTGGTAAAAACTTCGGCACCACTACCGGTCAAGTTTATTTTGTTGATCGCAATAATGAAAATCAAACTTTAGCCGGCACTGCTTTGTGTGTTAATTCTTGGAGTAAGAATATGATTATTGCTATGGTGCCGGAAGAATTATCTCGCGTCGCTGTTGAAGAAGAGTCAGAGATTAGCGAAGGTGGCTTTAATTATGATGTTTTTGTGGCGACGGCTGATAATTTAGTTTCTAATAATTGGCCATTTCAAGTTAATTATATTGAGCGTCCGGGAATTTGTGCAGTTGAACCAGCTTCGGGTGCGGGCGGGAGAGTCATAGAGATTTCGGGTTGGAATTTCCCCCAGAGTGAGCCACGTAATGTCGTTT
>CAZYUN010000020.1:0-293 GCA_964650755.1 uncultured Gammaproteobacteria bacterium | reverse complement strand
CTACTACTTCAACTGCTTGGTCAACTGATAGTGTTAATGATGTCGTAATTTCCGGTGTTTCCGGTCGAGCCGGCATTTCAATTTATAATGGCTCAACTTATAGTAATTTATATCCATTTAATATCTCTGCCGGAGCTAGTGGTGATCCTTGTGGTGGACACAATATCACTAATTGTTCTGATGATACCACCACTTGTAATACCGGTTTAAGATGCGTTTTAGAAAATAATGATTGCGTTTGTCGTCCTGATGATGGAGCAACAGCTTGTGTGGCCGGTGAAACTCGCCAATGT
>CAZYUN010000019.1:676-11642 GCA_964650755.1 uncultured Gammaproteobacteria bacterium | reverse complement strand
GCTCAATGGTAGAGCAACCGGCTGTTAACCGGTAGGTTACTGGTTCGAATCCAGTTCGCGGAGTTCCGGTGATTTTTTTTATTTGACTTTTTGGGGTTAGAAGTAGGAAACAAAATATTTAAATTTGTACCTACTTGACAAATTTAATTTAATCTGCTATGTTGCTATATACCTAAATTAAAGGTCTTTAAAAGTTCTTTTGTTGGACTTCTATACAGCTCAGAGTAAATCTATCATTTTATTGAGGGGTTTTTTCTGAGCTGTATTCTAACCTAAGGTGGGTTGGAAGTTTAGCAAAAAAAGAAAAGAAAAAGGAGAAAATGGATGAGTATGATCGCAATCCTGGGATGTTTGGGATTTGTTGGGTTTTTGTCTTTCTTGATATCAATCAAGTTTCGGCGAGTGGTGAGTACCAATATGGTGCATATTGTCCAAAGTCGTCGCAAGACAACCCCATACGGAACGGGGCAGGTCGCTGGCAATGTGTATTATGCGTGGCCATCAGCAATCCCGATGTTTGGTGTAACGGTTATTCGGTTGCCGATTAGTAATTTTGATATATCTCTTGAGAGTTATGATGCGTATGATAGGGACAGGGTTCCATTTATGGTTGATGTTACTGCATTTTTTCGTATTCAGGATGCGGCGAAAGCGGCACAACGTATTTCCAGCTTTGAAGAACTCAAAAATCAGGCAACAGTGATTGTGCGGGGTGCTGTGCGTAAGGTTTTGGCTTCGGGTGTTATTGACACAATCATGGTTGAGCGTTCCCAATTTGGTGATGCATTTACCGCCGAGGTTAGGGATCAGTTGCAGGAGTGGGGTCTTGAAGCGGTCAAATCTATGGAGCTTATGGATCTGCGCGACTGTAGCAATAGTAACGTGGTTGAAAATATCATGGCAAAGAAAACCTCGCAAATTCAGATGGAATCCAGGCGCGAAGTTGCGAATAATAATCAGACTGCCGAAACGGCGGAAATCGAAGCTACGCGCACAGTGGAGGTTTGCCGTCAGGAAGCCGAGGAGATGATCGGTCAGCGGACCGCCGAGAAAGATCGGGCCGTTGGTATCGCCAACCAGCAAGCGCAACAGGAGGTCTTGGCTCAGTCCAAGGTGACCAAGCAGCGCGAGATGGATGTGGCCAGTGTTCTGGCGGTTCGTACTGCAGAAATTGAAAAGGAGAAAGAGATTGTCACCGCCGAGCAGGGTAAGCGGACTCGCGTCATTATCGCTGAGGGTGAGCTCGAAGCCAAATTCAAGGAAGCGGAAGCCATCAAGACCATCGGTGAAGCGAAAGCCACAGCCGAATCGGCCATGCAAATGGTGCCTGTTAGTGCATCAATTGCTCTTGCCAAGGAGATTGGTGCCAATGATGGGTATCAGCGCTACCTCGTGTCGATTGAGGCCATCAAGGCCCACATTCAGGTCGGGGTTGAGCAGGCCAAGGCGTTGCAGAAAGCGGAAGTCAGGGTCATCTCCAATGCGGGTAGCCCCGGTGATGGTGTGAAGGGCGTTATGGAGCTCTTCAGCTCCAGAGGCGGAACCGAGTTGGGCTCGATGATTGAAGGGGTGGCTCAGACCCCCATGGGCCAAGCGATCTTGTCTGCTCTCGGTGTCAATCCGGTTAAGCCGGTCACTCCCGTGGAGAGCGCCCCCGTCGCCCCGGAAGCCAGCAAATAAGCTCTTTGACTCAATGCGTGGTTGTCTGTAAATTCAGACCCACGCTTTTTTATTTGACTTTTTTTTGATTGGGGAGTAAAAAACCAATGAGGGGTGTAGTACTTAAAATCCGAATCAGGGTAGTTGTACCCTTGGAGACCAACCATGAAAATCCAATTGTTGCTGTGTTTGATGATTTTTTTGTTGCTTGGTTGCTCGGCTAATGTCAATTCTTTTGATGGTTCTGTTCCGATTGGTGCCAAAGCTTATTCGCCTAATGGCTTGTTTTATGCTCGTGAAATTCAGCCGATTGGTACCGGTCAAATAGGCGTTTTTAAGCGCTTTGGTTGTGGCGGATCTTTTGCTTATGATTGGAATGTTTTGCCTTATATTCGTTATGCCAATGATCTAAAGGGCATAGCTTGGTCTAAGGACTCAACCAAAATCGCCGTAATGTATCATGGCGGTGCAGTTGTTGGTTCTGGTGTTTATGTTTTTGAATTGTATAATGAAGAGTTGGTTGCTTTTGCTGAAACTAAGAATTTTTATCACGGTATTAAATTCAATGGTTTAGGAAATGGTGTTTGGCTTTATAATCGAGGAGAGGTGGGCAGGATGCATTTGCCACTCCAGTGGGTTGATCTTGAAGCACAAAAAAATAATTAAAGTTCTTTTAACAGGGTTTACGCCCTGTTTTTTAAAACTGGTATTTATGATAAAATAAATTAGTAAATTATAATAAAATTATGTTAAATAATAAGTATAACAAGAAGGTTGGCTTGGCTTTAGGTAGTGGTGGGGTTCGAGGTTTGGCACATGTTGGAGTGATTAAAGCTTTGGTAGAAAATAATATCCCCATTGATTTAATAGCCGGTTCCAGTATTGGTTCTTGGGTTGGCGCTCATTATGCTTTGTTTCAAGATGTGGAATTATTAAGAGATTTTACGGTTGGCAAGAAAAAAGAAAAACTACTTAGTTTTTTAGAGTTAAAATTACGTGGCGGTTTAGTTGGTGGAAATAAATTAGAGTCAATGCTGGATGTTTGGTTAAATCATGCTAATTTTACTGATTTAAAAATTCCCATGGCTATTACCACAACCGATTTGATTAGTGGCGAACAATATATATTTAAAACCGGTAATTTGGCTTTTGCGTGTCGTGCCAGTATGGCGGTACCGGGTGTTTTTCGGCCGGTTGTGTTTGAAGGTAAACTTTTGGCTGACGGTGGTATTTCTGATCCGGTGCCGGATGATTTATTGAAACAAATGGGGGCCGATATTATTATTTCAGTTAATTTAGATCATCGTGGAGAATTAAATCTTAATATTCAAAAACCAAAATTAATTGATATTAGTATTAGGACTATGGATTTATTACGACAAAATCTATCTAAATTATCAATGCAATACAGTGATATTATTATTGAACCTAATTTATCACAATATTCTAAATGGAGTGATTATTTTTTGAAAAAAAGTGAAAATCAAATAGTTGAAGCGGGCTGGCATGAGACCAATAAAAAAATAAAAGATATTTTATCATTATTAAGGAATGATTAATATTTATGTCTAAAATTAAAACAATAAAACCCTTTTGGGAGTTAGGGGTTGATGATATTTTGTCTGTTTTTAATACTTCATTTGCTGGTATTTCTCAGGGTGAAGCAAAATCCAGATTAAACAAGTATGGATTTAACATCATTGGTAATAATGGTGAGCCCATGATTTTTCAAATTTTTTTTAAACAATTTAAAAATCCATTAATTTTAATTTTGTTGTTAGCATTAGTAGTTTCGTTTTTTTTGGGAGAATTTCTTTCTACTTTTATTATTTTTATTATTATATTTTTATCTTCCTGTCTTTCTTTTTATCAAGAATATAAAAGCGAAAAAACAATTTCTTTATTAAAAAAAAGAGTTTCTTCGGATGTTTGGGTTTTTAGGGATGGTAGAAAAATAAATATCCATGTAACTGATGTAGTTGTTGGAGATATGGTTTTTTTAAGTGCTGGTGGTGTTGTGCCAGCAGATATTAGATTGGTTAAATCAAATTGTTTATTAGTTGATGAATCTTCATTGACCGGTGAATCATTTCCGGTTGAAAAAAATTCTAATCCACAAATTGTTCGTGATTATTTACCACAAATAATGAAAAATTTGGTTTTTATGGGAACTTATATTATTCAGGGTTCAGGATTGGGTGTTGTTGTTGCTACTGGCTTAAATACTGAATTTGGCAAAAACTCACAATTATTGTTGAATTCAAAAAATGAATCGGAATTTCAAAAAAGCATTAATAGTTTTGGTTTTTTCTTATTTAAAATAATTATTTTATTTACATTATTAATTTTTTTATTTCTTGCTTTTTTAAAGGGTAATTGGTTGGAAGCATTAATGTTTTCTTTAGCTATCGCTGTTGGTATATCGCCCGAATTATTACCAATGATTATTACTATAAATTTATCTCAGACCGCTAGAAATTTGGCTAAAAAATCAGTTATTGTTAAACAGTTAATGGCAGTTGAAAATTTAGGCAATGCTGATGTTTTATGTACTGACAAAACGGGAACATTAACCGAGGGGAAAATAGAATTATATAATTATTTTGATTTAGATGATGTGCAAGATGATTATTTAATAACTTTATCGCAATTATGTAATTCTTTAAGTTTAAAAAATGGCGAATCTTTTTCTAATCCATTAGATGAAGCTATTATTGATTATGCAAAAAAACATAAATTAACAAAGAAAATTAAAGATTATAGTTTTATTAACATCACCCCCTTTGATTTTAATAAGAGGATAATGAGTGTTGTGGTGAAGTCTAATAACGAATTACCACAGATAATTGTTAAGGGTGCGGTTGAAGAAATTTTGGATGCTTGTACTTATATTTTATACCATGGAAAAAAAAGAAAAATAAGTTATTTTTTAAATAATATTAAACAAAAAATAAAAAATCTTGAATCTGCAGGTTTTAAAGTTTTATTGGTTGCTTATGATTATTTAGAATCGGAGAGTAAAAAAAATAATCAAAAAAATTTAATTTTTAGTGGTTTTTTGGTTTTTAATGATCCACCAAAAAGAGGCTCTAAAAAATCATTAGATGCTTTTAGAGATTTGGGGGTATCTATTAAATTATTAACGGGTGATTCTTTGGGCTCGGCTTTATTTTTAGCCAAGCAGACCGGCTTTTTAAATCCTAAGGCAATTATTGGTAATAAATTAAGTGGCTTATCTGATTTAGAATTGCAAAAAGTAGTTAGTGATTTTGATGTTTTTGCTAAAGTTACTCCTGAACATAAATTAAAAATCGTCAAAGCATTAAAAGATACTGGTCATAGCGTTGCTTTTTTGGGTGATGGTATTAATGATGCGCCCGCACTTAAGATGGCTGATGTGGGTATTTCTGTTAATTCAGCTACAGATATAGCCAGAGAAGCTGCTGATGTTGTTTTACTTAGAAAAAGTTTGCCAATTTTAATTGAGGGAATTCGTGGGGGGCGTAGAAACTTTAATAATACAATGAAATATATAATTTGCACCATTGCTTCTAATTATGGCAACATGTTTTCTGTAGTTGGGGCCTCAATATTTTTGCCATTTATTCCAATGTTGCCAATTCAAGTTTTATTGCTTAATTTTTTAAGTGATTTGCCAATGTTGTCTATTGCTTATGATAATGTCGATGAAGAATCAATTAATAATCCCAAGAAGTGGGACATTAATCATATAAAGAAATTTATGAATTATTTTGGTTTAGTTTCTTCTTTTTTTGATTTTATTACCTTTATTTTTTTAATTTTAATTGCTAAAGCTACAATGCCACTTTTTCAAACCGGCTGGTTTTGGCAATCTTTTTTAACTGAGGTTTTGTTAATTTTTGTTATTAGAACAAAAAGAATATTTTTTAAGAGTCGTCCTGCTAATATTTTGTTATTATCGTCATTTATAACTCTATTGATTATTTTTTTATTTATTTATGCTCCTATTGGTCGATTTTTAGGTTTTGAGCCTATACCAGTTTGGATTTTATCTTCTATTATCGGTATTAGTCTTATTTATTTTGTGATTGTTGAATGGGGTAAAAATAAATTTTATAATAAATATGGACTTTGATAAAACAAACTTTTGTTTTTTATTAAATAGTTATAAATTATTATGAGTTCCGATTTACAATTATTAAAATCAGAATTAATATCTTTAGCTAATCCCCAAAAAGCAAAGATTCTTCAAAAGTTTTTTAAAACAGGCAAGGGAGAATATGCTGAGGGTGATGTTTTTTTGGGCATTACAGTACCTCAACAAAGAAGGGTTGCTAAAAAATTTTTTAATTTAAAATTAAGTGATTGTTCTAAATTATTAAATAGCAAATATCACGAAGAGAGATTAGTCGCTTTATTAATAATTAAGGATCAGTTTAAAAAAGCTGATAATATTAACAAGAAGAAATTATGTCGTTTTTATTTAAAACACTATCAATTTATTAATAATTGGGATTTGGTTGATTTGACCGCTTATGATATTGTTGGTTATTGCAGTTTTCATTTTAAGCAACCGGATTTAAAATTATTAGCTAATAAAAAATCTTTGTGGCTAAAAAGAATCGCGATAGTTTCAACTTTTTATCATTTGCGTCAAGGGGTTAATTCTTTAACTTTTGAAATAGCTGAGAAATTATTAAAAGATAAACATGATTTAATACATAAAGCGATTGGCTGGATGTTGCGGGAGAGTGGCAAAAGAGTTAGCGTTTTGGATTTAGAAGATTTTTTATGGAAACATATTGAAATAATGCCCAGAACAACCTTAAGATATGCCATAGAGCGTTTTTCTGAAAATCAACGAAAAAAATTTTTAAATTATAAAATTAATAAAAATGAAAACAAAAGCATCACTACATCTACATAGCACTGAAGATTTTCGAGATCACAGTATTATTGATTATTCGGCTCGTCAATTAATTGATCAGGCGGTTAATTTTGGTTTTTCTTTTTTAGCTTTAACTGGACACGAAAAAAGCATTTTTAATGATAATTTAAGGGATTACGCTTTTCGTCAGGGGGTTATTTTGATTCCGGGTTTGGAGGCAAACATTAAGGGCAAGCATATTTTATTATTGAATTGTGAGTGTATTAATGATGATAATTTTAAAAGTTTTGAGGATTTAGAAAAATATAAAAAACAACATCCTGAGATTTTTGTGATTGCTCCGCACCCCAATCATGGTTTTTTTGTTTCTTTGGGCTTAAAAAGTTTAAAAAAAATAAGTCACTTGTTTGATGGCATAGAGCATAGTTGGCATTATACGAAGTTTTTTAATCCTAATTTAAAAACAAAAAAACTAGCTGACGAGTTGTCGCTACCATTTATCGCAACTTCTGATCTTCATGATTTAAATTATTTAAATACTGACTATATTGAGGTTGACGTTAATCATTTGGATGTTAATTCTTTTTTTGTTGCTTTGCGTAATGGTAATTTTACAAATATTACCCACCCCAAAAAGATTACGGAATTATTTTATTATCATTTATTGCAACTTTGGAAATTTTTCAAATATCATTTTCAATTAAAATAATTTTAAAACCGACTTAGCGAGAGTCGGTTTTTTTGAATTTAATAATTAGTATAGCCAGTGAACTCCTCAGTTAAAATACGGGACTCCGATATAGCTAATTCTTTTAGAGAGAGTAGCGTATTTTTTATCATTGGTGGTGGCCCAACAACCAAGAAAAACGGTTCTGAAAAGTGTTGAGAGTGTTTTTGTATTATATCTTGGTTGATATAACCGGTTTCGCCCGACCAATTTTTGTTTTCACTCATAATTGGCACAAAGGAAAAATTTTTTAATATTTGATTGAATTTTTGTAATGTGTCATAAAAAGGAGCAGTAGTTTGATTGGTATTAAAATGTAATAATTTTATTTTATAATCTAATTGTTGATTTTGTATGTGACGCAATTGACTGATAAACGGGGTAATGCCGATACCGCCAGCGATCATGATTAATTCTGATGCGTTAGTCGGTAATATAAATTTTCCGGCTGGCCCGGTAATTTCTATTGGTGATCCGATTTTTAGATTGTTTAATTTTTGCTTAAAATCGGAGTCAGAAATTCTAGTTGCGAATTCTATGATTTTGTTATCCTCGGGGGGATTAACAAAGGAAAAATGCCTTGTTAAATCAGAGGCCACGGTTGTTTCTGAATCGATTAATTTGCTAAAAAAGAATTGACCGGCTTTAAAGTTAATTTCTTGCTCCAAAGTTAATTCAAATAATGTTGTATTGATGGCTATTTCTCGCTTGTTTTTTAGTGTGGCTATCATATTTTTGTTTAAAATTAGATAATTTTTATTTTATTTTTTTGTTTATGATTTCAAATAACTTGACTTTTTTTGTTAGGAGTGATATAATTATTGTCTCAATAGTTCTTTAAACCGCGGTCAAAATCGCCAAAATTGGCTAAAAAGGAGTATTTCCATGACACAAGACAAACTGGAATTGCCGAAAGAAGGCACAAAACGTTTGATTGATTGGTTATTCGAAAGAATGTTAATGTCTGAAGAATTCGCTACGAAAGTTCGTCAAAGCTTGAAATCCGCGCAATTCATGCGAGTAGAGACGTTTCAGTTGGAAGATCTGTTTGAGATAGAATTCAGATTGTTGGAGTCATCTAATGATGGCTTAGTGTTTAAGATTTTCAGAGCGCATCAATCAAATGTTAATATTGACATTTTTTATAATGATATCAATATCGCAAAAGAATTTAGACCGGTTGTTTTAACTGGTAATGTGGATCAATTGGAGATTTTGCATATGGTCAGGCGAATATTGGATTTGGCGCATCGTCCCGACTTGTCAGAATACTATCAGCATTGGGCATCGGCGCGCCATCGTCACAAATTTTTGACTGAAAATTCCAGGCCATAGTGCTTGACTTAAATAGAACCTTCTTGTCCGCTCTTCGTGAGCGGACTTTTTTTATTTTTTTATTAGGAATGCAAAATATTATTTTGACTAAAATTTTGAAAAAATGTATTATAATTAATATTATTGTTTTTATGGAAATATTGCAAGATAAGAAAAAAATTGCCATCGTTGTTTGTGCTTGGCCACCTAATGGTGGGGGAATAGGTAATAATGCTTATTATCAAGCCATTAAACTATCTCAAGCCGGTTATTCTGTCGGTGTTTTTACTTTGGATTTTTCAGGTATTGATAAAAGTCAAACCGGTTTTATCTTAAAGCCACTTAAGGGAATTTTTAAAATTGGTAAAGCTGGTTGGCTTTGGGGTTTGTGGCGTTATTTGTCTAATTATCAAATTATACATTTATATTCGCCATTTTTTGGTTCGGATTTGTCGGTTGTTTTATTTAAACTATTTCATCCTCAGGTTAAATTGGTAATTCATTATCAAATGGACCCTCTGGAATCCGGTTTGAAGGGTTTTGTTTTTTGGCTTTATGTTAAATTATTTTGGCCGATTATTTTCAATACTGCCGATTTGATTGGGGTTTTGTCTTATGATCATGCTGAGAATTCTTATCTTAAAAAAATAATCAAAAAACATCCTGAAAAATTTTTTGAATTACCCAATGGGGTAGATACGAATTTGTTTTTTCCGGGAGAAAAAAAGCAAGCATTAATATCTCAATATTCTCTTAATCCTTATGATAAATTAATTTTATTTGTTGGTGGTTTGGGAAAACAGCATTATTTTAAAGGTGTTCCTGAATTGTTGCGAGCTTTTAAAATGATTGATATTAATTTTTTTCCGGATATTATTGAAGAGGGAAGTGTTAAGGGGGTTTTAAATGAATTTAGGGGTGAAGCCAAATTAGTAATTATTGGTGATGGAATTTTTCGTCGGGATTATCAAAAATTAGCTGAAGAATTGGGTGTTGCTGATCGCGTGTTTTTTGTGGGTTGGGTTGATAATGATCAATTGCCTGATTATTATCGTTTGGCTGATGTCTTGGTTTTGCCGTCAACCGTTGGTATTGAAAGTTTTGGTATTGTAGTTGCTGAAGCCCAAAGTTGTGGCATCCCAGTGATTGTAAGTGATTGGCCGGGCGTGCGTTTAACTTTAGAAAATAACAAAACCGGCTATTTAGTGAAACCGAGCGACGAGAATGATTTAAAAGAAAAACTTAAAAAACTTTTAAATGATAATAAATTAAGAGGGGAGTTTGGGACTAATGGTCGTTTAAGGGTATTAGAAAAATATGATTGGCCGATTATTATTAAATTACTAGATAAAATATATAATCAACTTAATTAATCCAGATTTCCGCCACCCCAAAGTTGGCGGATTTTTGTTAGATGATTTTTATCTTCTTTTTCAAAAAAACCAAGTACCGCAAAAATGATCAGATAAATTAAAATACTGGTCGGGCCAATGATGATTAGATGCCAAATGGTTTTTATTTGAGGCAGTAATAATAAGATTGATAACGAATAAAATAGACCACCGCCAAGTATTAGTTTTGGTAATATAAAGAAAAAAAAGAGTTTTGAAAATTGGTTTGTGGCTTGATTGTGGCGATCATAATTATTTGCCATTTTCTTTATTTATTTATACAATAAAAGCGTGATTAAATCAACTTAAAATTAAAATTTAATAATGAAAATAGCTTATTTTAATATTGATTTTCCCCCAACAATCGGGGGTGGCGCTGAGTTTGCCGGTAATTTGGCTTTAAATGTGTCTAAATTGCCTGATGTGGAGGCGGTGTCGGTTATTGCTTTAAATAATCCCCAACCACGGCAAATGATTGATGTTAGGTTGTTTATTCGGGCTTATGGTCGTAATTTTTTGCCACTAACTATTTGCCGGTTATTTTTTGCTTTTTGGCGATTACGCCATTATGATGTTTTTCATGCCACTGATCTTTTTCCGATTGGTTTTTTAATAGTATTGTTTAACAAAATATTTGCGAAGAAAAAAGTTTTTGTCAGTGCTTATGGTGCTGATGCTTTAAAGACCGGTGGATTTTTTTTGACTCATAAGCTTAAATATTGGACGCTATCTAAAGCCGATGGCGTGATTGCCGTTAGTCGACAAGTAGCTGATATTATTGCTGAGAAATATAATTTGCCTAAAGATCATTTTATTGTGTTGTATCCGGGAGTTTCTTTTATTGAAAGGGATTTCAATCACGATATTAATATTAGGGATATTTATGGTATTAAAAAAAATGATTTTGTTGTTTTGGGTGTTGGTCGCTTGATTAAGCGAAAAGGATTTGATGATGTTATAAGAGCACTATCTTTGATTGATGATGATTCTGTTAAATTATTATTA
>CAZYUN010000019.1:0-666 GCA_964650755.1 uncultured Gammaproteobacteria bacterium | reverse complement strand
GAGAGGGCGAGGTTTTGGGAGAATTAAAAACAATGGTGGTTGATTTGGGGTTAATTGATCGTGTTTTTTTTAGTGGTCGGGTCGATACGCCAATTCCTTATTATCTTGCTTCTAATATTTTTGTTATGCCTTCAAGATATTTGCTTCAAACGGGTGATGTTGAGGGTTTGGGCATTGTATTTTTGGAGGCGCAATTTTTTGGTTTACCGGTAATTGGCACTAGGAGTGGGGGGATTATTGAGGCCATCAAAGAAAATGAAACCGGATTTTTAGTCGCTGAAAATTCTCCCGAGATGATTAGCCAAAAAATACTTGAACTAAAAAACAATCCAGCGATTTATGAACAATTTTCTTGTTCAGCTAAAAAATTAGTGGCAGAAAAGTTTTCTTGGGAGTTTAACGCCCAACAAGCTATAAAAATTTATTCACAAAAAATATGAAATTAGTAGCCATTTTAAGAATCAAAAATGAAATAGATTTAATTCATGAAGCTTTAGAAAAATTATCTTCTTTGGCTGATGAGATTATTATTGTGGATAATGGTTCTACTGATGGTACACTAGGGGTTTACAAAGAGTATCCTAAAGTGATTGAAGTGATTGAAACTTCAGGTTTTAACGAGGGTCGGGATAAAATTATGTTGTTGGAATCGGCGAAAAAAAGACA
>CAZYUN010000018.1:0-11772 GCA_964650755.1 uncultured Gammaproteobacteria bacterium | reverse complement strand
ATTAAAAAATGTGAAGAAAACTTTTTTGCGGGGTGGCGAGGTTTCCGAGCGACGGTGGGGCTGGCTTCCTTATTGGGGGTTTTGCTCAAAAAATGTTCGAACTTCGTTCAAAAAACACCGCCAAGAATTACTTTTGAATATCCGTATTTTAAAAATAAGAGTTTACTCTAGTTACGAGCTGGGGATTCAAACAGGTAGTGAGTGAGATATGAGGCGAAGCGGAAGCATAGCCGAATAATCGAGCGACAAAAAATGCGACCTCCGGGAGCATTTGGCGACTACCCTGAACAAACGCAGATATCGCCTTCAGGCAATAGCTAAGTGCGGAAATCACCCTTCTCCGAAGTAATTACTATTAATTATTTGAATCTTAAAGATATTAATATTTAAAAAAACCGATTTATATAGGAAATCGGTTTTTTTAATTTACCTTTTAATAACAATATCTTAAAAAAATGTAAACCAATGTTAATTTAGTAATTAGATCTGCCACTCCCCCACAACACTTCTAATATCTTTTGCTCTAACTTGTAACTTTTTTTTATTAGAATTTGTTAAATTATCAATATGAACACGACTACAGGCCTCATCAATAGCGTCAATTGCCTTATCAGGATAAGAACGATCTCGTATATTTTTTGTTATTTTAACAGCTTCCTTAATAGCTTCTGATAAAATCTCTACTTGATGATATTTTTCATAAATATCCCTAATTCCATACAATATTGATTCTGTTTGTAATCCGGTTGGCTCTGAAACAAAAACCGGTTGTAAGCGACGATCTAATGTCTTATCTTGTTTGATAAACTTAAAGTATTCATCTTTTGTTGTAGCGCCAACCACTTGTAAATCACCTCTAGCTAGTAATGGTTTTAAAATATCGGCTGCATTTATTGATCCTTCTGCCTCTCCAGCATTAGCTAAAATATGTATTTCATCTATAAATAAAATTATAACTCTTTTAGATGCAACTATTTCTTCAGTAATCTTCTTTAATCTTTGTTCAAATTCACCTCGATATTTAGTGCCGGCAAGAATTCCTGTTAAATCCAATGCTAAAACCTTTTTACCATAAAGAGATGATGGGACTTGTTTATTATGAATTCTTAAAGCTAAACCCTCTGCTATAGCGGTCTTACCAACGCCAGCGGCCCCCACCAAAACTGGATTATTTTTAGTGCGACGAGATAATATTTCAACTACTCGAGAAATTTCATGATCCCTTCCAATAACCGGATCTAAATGATTTTCTTGAGCGAGTTTAGTTAAATCACGAGAATAACGAAACAACACAAAAGAAGTAGATAAAGAATCTTTATCTTTGCCAACAAAAAAACGATAAAAAATCCATAGAATAGGTAAAAAAAATAATGCTATAAATAATGGAATAAATTGATAATCCATACACAATTTTTATATTTATAATTTAATATATTAATAGTTATTTATCCCAACATTTAGGCAAATCCTTAATTAGTAAACCAAAGAGCCCTTATTCTTTAATTATAACATTTTGAAAAACAAATACAATATCAAATCAACAAATAAATAATTTATACAATAAATCAGCTAAATATGGGGGGGTTATAATTTTCAAATTTATCTAATAACTTAACCATTGCACTCCACAAAGGCATTTATTGTTTTCATGAGTCAAAAAAACAAACTCAACTAAAAATATAATTAAAACCTTTGACTAATAATTTTATTTAAATTAATATTAAAAAAATTAAAATACACCCAACGAATCATTTTTTTATCGTCAAAACTATTATAGTTGAATATTTACCATGAAAAATGATAAAATAAAAGTATATTTTAAATTTATGAAAACTACAACCAAATTAGTAAAAATTAATAGCAAAGTTAAAATTTTAATTTACTTTTTAATTTTAACTTCAACTTTAATTATTGGCTCTGCGTTTTTTGCTTTATTTCCAACAATAATACTGGGGTCTATGCGTGTTGCTGTAATAAAAACAACTCAAGCGGATGTTAATTTGGTTACTAAAATAAGAAATTTACTTTCCAGTAAACCACTGCTTGATTTAATTGTTACTCCCGAATATTCCTTAGTTTCCAGTAGTTATAATTTAAATACACCCAGAATACAAGCAAATTGCACAAATAATGTTTGTACTTTAGTAAATATCAATAATGGAGAAAATTTAATTAATACCATTAATCAAATTGCTAATTTAGCAAAACAATATAGGGTTAATATTGTATTGGGCACATTACCATTAGAGGAACCTCTTGAAACAGAAAATATTAATTTAAAAAAACCGGTTTATAATTCTTTGTTAGTAATAAACAACAAAGGAATAATTGTCGCTAAAAAATTAAAAACACAGGGATCAGATTGGTGTAATCCATTAACTACCGGTTATCAAGATAATTGTATTAAATTTTCAGAAATTAGCGCTTTAGCCAAAGAAAAAGCATTAAATAGTTCATTGCCAATCTCTTTAACCACCAGAAGTGGGAGAAATTTTAAAATATTTACTTCTATTTGTGCCGATATTAGCGATCAAGAAATGGCACAAAAAGCACAAAATGCCAATGCTGATTTATTTATTTGGTCTACTGTTAACGGAGATGATGCTTTAGCATATCAAACCACTCTAAAAATTCAATCAAGATCTTCTTTTACTTGGTCGTCTATATTAGCTAATTTCCGTTATCTCTACATTACAAATTTAAATGCCATAAATTCTAAAGGATTTTTATTAAGTTCGGATACTGATAAAAATGGTTTAGGTATAATACCATTAAATAAAGCTCCTTTCTCATCTTTCGTTGATAATGATAATTATTTATTTGGCGTAATAACTCTTCCAAAATAAAATATGCGAGAAACAGGAACACCCAATCAACCCCAAGAACAACTAGAAAAAAAACCAGAAGTAATGTCCAATCCCAGAATTTCCATCAAATCAGAACGCGGTGCTTTGCTTTTTTCATTATTATTAAAAGCAGAAAATCCCCAATGGGGCGAAACCCAAACTCCTTTAGCCCAAGAAACCGCCGACTATTTTCAAAAAAATCCAATAGATGAAGATATAGTAAAGGATATTAAAAAACTTCAACAATTAGATATTGATGAAGAAACTTTATACAATTTAGCATTAACTTATCAAAAACCGGAAAGAGCAAAAAGGGTTTTTAGTATGACTCAAGAATACAAACCACATATCAAAAACCTTGAACAACACTATGACTCATTTATTTCTGTTTTAGAACAAATAGATCAAATTTTTTCTAACTCTCCCTTAGCTGAAAAATTCTCCCAAGCCGAACAACAAGATATTGAGGAACGACTTAAAAGATTGCCGGAACTCACAAAAATAATTTCTGGTCTAATTAATTTTTTTAAACCCGATATCAACACAACTAATGTTAAAGATTTAATTTTTCTACCCACTAATCCACTATATCCGCAAAATGCCGGCAGAAATTTTTCTGCTTTTAAGGGAGAGCAAATAATTATTTCTCATGTTGAAAATACCATGAACCAAGAACACGAATTTCTTCATGGCATAATTAACCCGATAGTTAAAAAAATTTTTTCCATCTTAACCGAACAACAAAAACAAGCAATCTCAAATTTAGCTAGTGGATCTCTAAAACAACTATATAAAGAAACAAACCCTTTTAGTATTTTATGCGAAGAATTAATAAAAACCTATAATGAAGTTTTTGAAATAGGTGGACAACCACAAACTTATGAAGATTTTTTAGCAACAATCTCTAGCGTTAGTGAAGAATACTTCCAATCATCACTAAAAAATCCATATTTTAAAAGTAAATGCCAAGAGTTAGGAATCACGACAAAACAAGAGTTTTTAGACAAATCACAACAATACTACCAAAGATTTCAAAACAACCCCCTTAGAAAAATAATTTTTGAGTTATATCAAGAATACGATCAACAAAATAATCCCGAAACAAATAATTTTGAACGCTTTATATTAAAAAATTTACCAGAAAGATTGAAGCAAATTTAAATATAAAACATCAATAAAAAAACAACCGCGATTTATTGCGGTTGTTTTTATTAAAAAAATTAAATAACTTATTAATTGCAACTAGCTGTACTAGCTGAAGCGGTAGTGCCATCACCAAATCCCGGAGCCGGAGTAGCATTAGATAACTCAGTTTGACATTCTTGTGGGGCATTATTAAACGCGCTACAAATCGTTTTTAATAAACTAGCGCTATCTCGAGAGGAATTAATAATCGCGCCATTAATAACCAAGGTTGGCGAACCACTAACTCCATATTTTTCATTATCATCACCATTAACTGCAAAAGGCGGATAGGTACTAGAGGTATCTTTCATTAATTCACTGACTTTAAATTGTTTGTCGCTATCACCATAACATTTGGTTAATTTTCCTTCATCAACTCCGGCGGTCTTCAAACATGGGGCGGATTCACCCGACTTTAAGAAACATGACAAATATGATGATAATTTATTTTTTTGTTCTTTGTTAATACAGTATTGTCTAAGGTTTTCTTGTGCTTCTTCTTCACCATGCATAATATAATCAACAAACTTCAAATCAAAATCAATCTTATCTCCTAAAGCATCAATAGCCGGCATAATTCCTTTTTGCATCTGTGTGCCATAAGGACAATAACTCATAACAAACACCTCAACTTTTGGTTTATCTGATTTTGGCGCTTCGACTACCGGTTGGCCATCACCAATATTTGCACCTTCGCTATCAGCATCTTTTTGCGGTTCCATATCAAATCCTTGAGGAAAAAACTTTTTTCCATCAGCAGACAAAAAAGTATCTATTTTTTGTCCCATATATTCAACTTCAAATTGATGTAAACCATTGTTCTTGCCAACATATTTGACTGTTGCTTGACCCTCACCACCAATTAACTGTTCGTTAATAAAAGTTGTTACTTTTTCGGTCATTTGTTTTTGTTGGTTATTCTTCCAATAAAAAGCTCCGCCAACCAAAGCGCCAATTAAAGATACGGCCAAAATACCAACAATAACACCAACAATTAGACCCTGATTACCATTTTTTTTCTCATCCATATTGTTTTAAAATTAATTAATTTAATATTTAATTATTATAGCTAATTTATTATTATGGCGCAATTTCAGCTAAAATCGCCCTAAACTCCCCCTCTTCTTTTCGTAATCCAGCTTCTTCTGAATATCCATTACCTAAACGAAAATACTTACAACCAAAAACAAAAGATGGCACCCCCCCATTAGGACTAAACTCATTATAAGCATTTAAAGCCAAACTTGGCAACTCTGATTCTTTTTCTGGAGTCAATAAATTATCACCGGTTTCCACATCATAATGATAAGCCACTATTTTTCCAAGCTTCATATAATCAGTCATTACTCGATCAAAAGTATCACCTATCCATTTGCAATGAGAACACCAGCTAACACTAAACAAATAAACTATTGGTAAGCCATTTTCTTTGCAAATTTCAGCATCTTTTTTTAGATAAAAAGTATTTATTTGCTGATTAGTGATTGTTTCGGTCTCCGGACCATCTAATTCTTCTAAGGTTGGCAAAGAGTCGTCAATATTATTAAAAAAGGGATTACGCCATTCATTAACAGCCATAAAAACAACAAAAACAACAACTAAAATGAGCGCCAAAAAACCCCCGCCAATCAGCGCTCCTTTAATAAAATCCTGATTAATTTTTTTAATTAATTTATTACCTTCCATGACTTTTTATATTATAATACAAACCAAAAATGATTTTTATTTCAATTCAGGTTTTCGTAAATGATAATCTGTTTGTTTTTGAAATTGATGACCAACTCGCAAAACCGTTTTCTCATCAAATCTCTTGCCTAATATCTGAACACCGACAGGCAAATCATCAATAAAACCAGCAGGAATTGAAAGACCACAAATACCAGCCAAAGATGGTGGGATAGTAAAAATATCTTCTAAATACATTTGCAAAGGATCACCAATTTTTTCACCAATCTTAAAAGCAACTGCCGGAGCGACTGGGGTTAAAATAGCATCAACCTGTTCAAAAGCCGATTCAAAATCATTTTTAACTAAAGTTCTGATTTGCATTGCCTTTTTGTAATAAGCATCATAATAACCTGCCGATAAAGCATAAGTTCCAATCATAATTCTTCGCTTGACTTCAGCGCCAATACCTTGAGCCCGACTATTTAAATAAATATCTAACAAACTTTCGCCACTTCTGTCAGATAAACCAAATCTCATTCCATCATAACGCGCCATATTAGAAGAAACCTCTGAAGGACAAATAATATAATAAGCGGCTACCGCCAAATCGGTGTGTGGTAATGAAATATCAACAATTTCAGCTCCCATTTCTTCTAATTTTTTCGCGGTATCTAAAACAATTTGTCTAACACCATCATTCATACCTTCAACAAAATACTCTTTCGGCAAACCGATTTTTAAACCCCTAATATCTTTGTTGATTTCTTCAGTATATTTATCAATGACAATATTTGGTGTAGTTGCATCTTTCTCATCATGACCAGCCAAATATTCCATAATCAAAGCAATATCTTCAACATTTTTTCCAAAAGGACCAATCGTATCTAAAGATGAAGTCATAGCCATAACTCCATAACGCGAAACCCGACCATAAGAAACTTTAAGTCCTGAAACTCCACAAAAAGAAGCCGGCTCACGAATTGAACCACCAGTATCAGTGCCCAAAGAATAAAAACACATATCAGCGGAAACAGAAGCTGCTGAACCACCCGAAGAACCTCCGGGAACACGATCATAATCCCATGGATTATGAGTAGGAAAAAATCCTGAATTTTCAGTAGAACCACCCATCGCAAACTCATCTAAATTGGTTTTACCCAAAATTACCGCTCCCGCCTCACGCAATATTTTAACCGCAGTAGCATCAAAAGGCGGAATATAATTATCTAAAACTTTAGAAGCCGAGGTAGTGCGCAAACCATTGGTACAAAAAATATCCTTAATCGCCACCGGAATACCCGCTAAAGGCGACAAACTTGCACCACTTTTTAATGCCTCATCAACTGCGTCAGCTTGAGCATAGGCCTCTTCTTTATTGAGAGTTAAATAAGATTTGATTTTTTCATCGTATTTTTCGATCTGCTCAAAACAAGCATCAGTCAATTGACGTGAGGTGAATTCACCTTTTCTTAATCCCGTAAAAGCTTGAAGTAATGTTAATTTATTTAATTCCATATATTAATAAAAACTATTGCTAAAATTATTTGTTATCAAAAATTTTCGGTATGATTAAATAATCATCTTGATGTTCCGGCGCGCACGCCACCAATCCTGAAGAAATTCCCGACGGCTTAATTTCATCATCACGACTAACATTAACCAAACCAGTAACTTGAGAGGTTGGTTCAACTTGGGTGGTGTCAATCGCTGATAATTTATCAACATATTCTAAAATACCAGACAATTGTTGACTGTATTTTTCTGTTTCGGCATCAGTTAATTTTAATCGGGCTAAACCGGCAATATGCTCCACTTGTTCTTTTGATAACTTCATATAATATTATATTTTAGACAAAAATAAAGGGGTTTTATAAGACCCGCTGATAAATTTTTATAAAACAATTTTAGCACGATTATTTGTTTTTTTCAAGCTTTGGCTTGTTAACTGCAGATAACTCTATGACGAACCGAGTTCCCTCGCCCTCACGGCTAAAAACAGAGATTTTTCCAAATTGATGCGCCTCAATAATCTTTTTAACTATGAATAATCCCAAACCAGAACCATCAGCATACATATTAACCGCATTTTTACCTCGCGAAAACTTATCAAAAAGCTTTTTCTGATCCACTAAAGGAATGCCAATACCGGTATCTTTAATTTCAATTATCAATTTTCTTGATTTTTCTGACAAGCTCACTACCACTTCGCCCTGTTGAGTATATTTAATAGCATTATCAACTAAATTATAAAAGGCCTGTTCCAATAAATCAGTATTAGTATAAACCGGATTGGTTTTAACTGCCGGCAAATTCAACTTCAAACTAAGTTGTTTTTTGTCAGCCAATTCTTTAAGATCATCAACCACCTCTTTTAAAATATCTTCTAAATTCGCCTGTTGAGCCACTTTAGGATCAATTTTAAAATCTTCTGAATCCAATTCTGAAGCGCGTAAAATATCAGCTACGATAATATTTAGTTTTTCTGTTTTGTGATAAATATTATCCATGAATTTCTTTTTCTCGTCCTCCGGCAACTTATCCATAGAACCATCACGAAACATTGACAAAGTTCCCCTTATGACCGAGATTGGAGTTTTAAGTTGATGACTGGCAATATCTAAAAATTCTTCTCTGATTCTTAATAATTTTTCTAAGTGATCGGCGCGTTTTTTTAGCTCTTTAGTTTGTTCATCTACTTGACGACGTAATAGTTTGTTAAAATTTTTAACTTCCGAATACATTTTAGCATTCTCAATCGCTCCAGACGCCTGTAAAGACAAAGTATATAACAAATCCAAATCATTATCGGTATAAGGATCACCGGATTCTTTAGCTCCCAAGACAATAATGCCCAACAATTGACCACCTCTAATCAAAGGCAAACATAGTGATGCTTCAATATGTTTCATAGCTCGTTCCAAATCCAATAAAGAAGCTGATTGGTCAACGGTGGCTTCTTTAGCTAAAAGTGGCAATTCTTCACGAATAATCGGTTTGCCTGTTGTTCTTAGATATTGAGTCAAAAAACTATCACGCACCAAAGAAATACCATTATTAACATCAAAACCAATCACTTTCGCAATTTTATAGTGAGCATCTTTGCCTGGCTTGTCAGCCAACAAAACTCCGGCCCGATTCAGTCCCATTGTTTGTTTAATAGTATCAACAATTAAATCTATAATTTTATTTAAATCATTATAAGTATTTAATTGAGCAGTAACGCTGGAGATAGTTTTTTGAAAATCATACAAAGAATAAAAAAAGAAACGATCTAAAAGTTGAGAAAATAATTTATGTCCCGAAAATAACAAAAAAATAAACAAGGGAGATAAAACAAAACCAGCTAATATCACATAACTAGTTTCGGAATCTTGAGGAAATAACCAGGGCACGAGCGCCACCACCAAAATATAAAAAACATAAGCAAAAATTGCATCAAAACCATAAATCATCAACCACCTCGCTAAAATTCTCATATCCATCAAACGATAACGCAAAATCGCATAAGCAATAATTCCCGAAAATAACAAGCCAGACAAATAAGAAAAAGGATAAATACTAATACCATAAGCTGGCAAATAAGCAGTTGGACCAATACTAAATAAAATCAAAAAAGCAGTAAAAAAATATTTAATCTGATATTTTAAAATTGAAGATTCAACTTTGCGATAATAAAAATAAACTTTAAAAAACCAAAAGACAACATAAAAAGAAAAATACAACAAAAAGAAATGATGAAATAATTGTGCTTTAGTATGAACACCCCACTTATAATAAAAAACATCACTAACAAAATAATCCGTCCGACTAATTACCAAAAAAAACAAAGACAAAACATAAGCCAAAACCAACCAAAAATCGGCTTTTTTGCCAATCAAAGCCAAACAAAAATGATACATGAAGGCAGGAATAAATACCACAGCGCCATAAATAAAACGATCCCAAAAAATCGCCGAATTAACATCATTCATATTAACAAACATCATGAAGGTTCCAAACAACCACAAAGAAATAACCAAAGCATGGAGTGCAAAGGTAAAATTCAAACGATTTTTAGGGCTTTTCAAAAATACCGCCAATCCCAAAAAAAAGACAAAGACGGCACTAATCAAAGGATAAAAATTAGATAAATTCATTTTATTTAATAACTTGATTGCTTGCTATATTATAACATAATTTTTTAATAAAATAAAAAGCCGCTCCCCTTTCAGGAAACGGCACAAAGAACAAAATACTCAGATCTCCGGCAACTTGAAGCCGGCTCGCCGAGAGGCCTCCCAGACCTCGTCCAGCTTGTTGATGTCAACCGGCCCCACCTCGTGGTGCGACCAGCCTTCCAACGAGTGAACGATGGTGCCCGCGTGACAGGCGTAGGTCAGACCACGGGGCAGACGCATTGAAAAGTGGATGTTGATCTGCTTCGGGTCGTAGGCAAGCAAACCGCCACTGACCAAAATCAAATCGCGACGACAACGGGCATCCCACTGATTGAGCGGGTTCGGGACAGCGAAGTTCAAAACCACTCCGCCTCGCGGTATGTACCGATACAGATCACTGCCGGCCGGCACCGCTTTTCCCGTCACCCACAAAGAACATCCGAGACCATCACTAAGAAGTGGCGACCACTGCAAGAACTTGGAGGCCTCATCACCCGCCTCCTTGGCAATCGCCTCAAAGCGATCGCGATCCTGGGTGTACATCAGCACTCGAATGCCCAACTGAGCCAACTTAATGGCTGTGGCGCGACCGATCTTTGATGTACTGCCGGTCAGAAAAACGGGGGTAGCAATCTGATATTTTTCAATCAGAGCCAACACCTGCTTAATGACCACGGCCGCGGTCAATGTGTCCCCATGGACAATGGGAACTCTCAAGCGATCGCCCAACTCCTTGACGATCAGAGCACCGCCGTCAGAGACCTTCTTGTCCTTGTTCAGGGCACCAAGGCCAATAACAGAGGCACCACCCTGTAAAACAAGAACCGCTCGCAGAATCTTGTCACGAATCTGGTCCCTTCGGGAAGGGATGAAGAAGTGCCAGCCGAACGCCCTGATCAGGGCAATCCGGCCATAACCGCAACCCGGATCAACCGGATCACACACTTCAAAGTCATCCACCACGTCATGACTTCGCTTGCCGAAAAGCCACAACAGAGAGACAGCCCAGCAGACCGGCCAGAGCCAAAAGAAAACCCAGCGCAACTCCGGCCGACTGTTCAAAAACGGAAACCACAACAACAACACATTCCACGGCTCAACCCAGTGAGCCAGAAAAACCGCCTTCTTATTCATGACCAATCTCCTTATATTTAGTTTCAGAACGTCCAACCGGCTGACACGCCAACATTGACGATGTCAACACTCATCTTGCGACCGGACTGTTCGTTTTCGCCCCAGCCATAGGTGACCGAAGCAATCACGCTGAATTTGTGATTAGGCGAGTACTTGACTCGCGTCGCCACTGCCCAACCAGCCATGTCCGGTGTCATAAAGTCCGCGGTCTTGCCGATGGCTTTGGTCATGTAGGTGACCCCGCCACCAACTGTCCAGCGATCGTTGAGGTGATGACTGATGCCCAAACTCAGGGCCAGGTTGTCTTGCCAACCAAGATTCACCGGTTTGGTGATCATCAGCTTGTCAAAATCAACCTTCACCTGGTCAAGTGTGTTTTGGCTGTAGCCGAAGTAGCTCGCCTGAGCCACAATCAGCCAATCGCCGTTGGGCTGATAACCCAGCGACAAATCAACCTTTTCGGGAAAACGGAATTCCAAATCAACCGCATCCCGCACACTCAATCCCAGAGCACCAACCGTACACCGACCCTCCAAATGGGTCGTAACCGGCGACAGGTAATTCAAGCCGATAGCGAAACGCTCATTCGGCTGATACATCACTCCCACCTGCCAACCGACACCAAAACCGATGGCTTCCAGTCCGACACGCACCGGCAAAGGACGCCGAGCGATATCAAGCGGGCCATACCAATCCATCATACCCATGACCAGAGTCGGACCAATACCGGCCGACCACTGCTCGCTGAACTGATGCGAAAGATACAGCTTGGTATAAGTTCC